>JAHCKB010000044.1 GCA_026125985.1 Bradyrhizobium sp. | reverse complement strand
TTTTCAGATTGCCGTATTTGGCCCGCCATTTCGGGCCGGGGCCGCGCATGTAGTGCAGTTCGGGATGATAGTCGGAGAACAACTGGGCCTGCAGGCGGCGGAGATAACCGGCGAAGGTGTCACCGAGCCGGGCGAAGGGGCGCGGCACCAGTCCTGCCGCCGATCCCGATATGGCCGCGATGGCCCGTCCCATGGTTCTGCCTCGCCTCTGCGCGGGACACGTTCTGGCGTCCCTCATGACCCTCAGTCGTCCGGACGACCTTGGAGGTTCACGCCGGGGCACCATGCCGCCGCAGCCGTTAAGGCCCGGTGCAGATATCGGGCTTTTTAGGAAAATTCCGCCGCAGCCTTACCGGCGGCTTACCGGCGGCCGGTTCCCCGCGGCATCCGGCTCGCGGTCCTTGCCGCGGTCCTTGCCCTTTGGCGGTTCCGCCGCTACATCAGCCGCGACTTTCCCAGCATTTTTCGAGGGTTCCCGCGACCATGAACGGCCGGCAATTCATCTATCACATGCAGGGCCTGACCAAGGCCTATCCGACCGGCAAGAAGGTGCTGGAGAACATCAACCTGTCGTTCTACCCGGACGCCAAGATCGGCGTGCTCGGCGTCAACGGCGCGGGCAAATCGACCCTGCTCAAGATCATGGCGGGACTCGATAAGGAGTATACGGGCGAGGCTTGGGTCGCCGAGGGCGCCCGCGTCGGCTATCTCGAGCAGGAGCCGCAGCTCGACGCCAGCAAGAACGTCCGCGAAAACGTCATGGAGGGCGTCGCCAAGCAGAAGGCGATCCTCGACCGCTACAATGAACTCGCCGTCAACTATTCCGAGGAGACGGCGGACGAGATGACCAAATTGCAGGACGAGATCGAGGCCCAGGGCCTCTGGGATCTCGACAGCAAGGTCGACCAGGCCATGGATGCGCTGCGCTGTCCGCCTGACGATGCCGATGTCACCAAGCTCTCGGGCGGCGAGCGCCGCCGCGTCGCGTTGTGCCGCCTGCTGCTCGACCAGCCGGAACTTCTGCTGCTGGACGAGCCGACCAACCATCTCGACGCCGAGTCGGTGTCGTGGCTGGAAGGCCATCTGCGCAACTATCCCGGTGCGATCCTGATCGTCACCCACGACCGCTACTTTCTCGACAACGTCACGGGCTGGATCCTCGAGCTCGACCGCGGCCGCGGCATTCCCTATGAGGGCAACTACTCGTCCTGGCTGGTGCAGAAGCAGAAGCGGCTCGAGCAGGAGGGCCGCGAGGAGGCCGCGCACCAGCGTACGCTGGCCCGCGAGCAGGAATGGATCGCCTCCTCACCCAAGGCGCGTCAGGCCAAGTCCAAGGCGCGTTACCAGCGCTACGAGGAACTGCTCAAGAAGGCGAGCGAGAAGCAGACCCAGACCGCGCAGATCATCATCCCCGTCGCCGAACGTCTCGGCGCCAATGTCGTCGACTTCGAGGGGCTGACCAAGGGCTATGGCGACCGCCTGCTGATCGACGATCTCACCTTCAAGCTGCCGCCCGGCGGCATCGTTGGCGTGATCGGTCCTAACGGCGCCGGCAAGACCACGTTGTTTCGCATGATCACCGGGCAGGAGAAGCCCGACAAGGGCACCATCACGGTCGGCGAGACCGTGCATCTCGGCTATGTCGACCAGTCGCGCGACGCGCTCGACGGCAAGAAGACGGTGTGGGAGGAGATTTCCGGCGGCAACGAGCTGATCCTGCTCGGCAAGAAGGAAGTCAATTCCCGCGGCTATTGCTCGGCGTTCAATTTCAAGGGGGCCGACCAGCAGAAGAAGGTCGGCGCTCTTTCCGGCGGCGAGCGTAACCGCGTCCATCTCGCCAAGATGCTCAAGTCCGGGGCCAACGTGCTGCTGCTCGACGAACCGACCAACGACCTCGACGTCGATACGCTGCGCGCGCTGGAAGAGGCGCTGGAGGATTTCGCCGGCTGCGCCGTGATCATCAGCCACGACCGCTGGTTCCTCGACCGTATCGCCACTCATATCCTTTCCTTCGAGGGCGACAGCCATGTCGAGTGGTTCGAGGGCAACTTCCAGGACTATGAAAAGGACAAGATGCGCCGGCTCGGCCAGGACAGCATCATCCCCCACCGGGTGAAGTACAAGAAGCTGACGCGGTGATCGCCGCACCAGGGCGTGCGTTGCGATGCGCGCGCCTGCGACTGGTGATTCGACAGCTTTGTGGCAAACTCCTGCGGCCAGTTGTCTCTTCCCGGACGGCGCGATAGCGTACATATCGCTTCTTCCGCTAATCCCTGACGAGCCCCCGAAATGTCCGCCACGCCAGAAGTATCTCCGAAGCTGAAGACTCTCGGCCCCATCCCGATGCTGATCTTCGGTTCGCGCTGGCTGCAATTGCCGCTCTATGTCGGCCTGATCGTCGCCCAGGGCGTCTATGTCGTGCTGTTCCTCAAGGAGCTGTGGCACCTCTTCGCGCATTCCTTCGACTTCACCGAGCAGCAGATCATGCTGGCGGTGCTGGGTCTGATCGACGTCGTCATGATCTCGAATCTGCTGGTGATGGTGATCGTCGGCGGCTACGAGACGTTCGTGTCGCGCCTCAATTTGCAGGGCCATCCCGACGAGCCGGAATGGCTCAGCCACGTCAACGCCAGCGTGCTGAAGATCAAGCTTGCGATGGCCATCATCGGCATCTCCTCGATCCACCTGCTGCGCACCTTCATCGAGGCCGGCGGACTGGCGTCGGGCAAGACCAGCTACACCGAGGCGGGCGTGATGTGGCAGACCATCATCCACACCGTGTTCATCCTCTCGGCCATCGGCATTGCCGTGGTTGACCGCATTTCCAATGCGGCCGTGGCGGAGGCGCGCGAAGGCGCACATTGATGCTGCGCCGCCGCGCGTTCACAGCGGCGCATTGCCGTGCTAGCATTGTATATGGACACCACCGATATCGACGCGTGAGCGGTTCCTTGCGATCGGGCTGCCGCATCATTGCCATCGGCTTGCTGCTTTCGGGGCTGACGTTTCCATCGTCCGCGCGCGCGGTGGATGCCGCCTTCAAGCAATTCATCGCCTCGCTCTGGCCGGAAGCGCAGGCGGCCGGCGTTTCGCGCGCGACGTTCGACCGCGAGACGCGCGGGCTTGAGCCCGACTACAAGCTACCCGATCTGATCCTGCCTGGGCGGCCGAAGACCGGTGCGCCGTCGCAAGCCGAATTCGTGCAGGTGCCGGCCGCCTATGTCAGGGAAACCACCATCGCGCGGCTGGCGCGTGAGGGGCAGCGGCTGATGCAGAAACACCGCGCCGCGCTCGATGGGATCGAAAAGCAGTTCGGCGTTCCGGCAACGATCGTGCTGGCGATCTGGGGTCGCGAAACCGACTACGGCCGCTACGCGCTGCAGCATGACACGTTGCGGGTGGTGGCGACGCAGGCCTATGTCGGCCGGCGCAAGGATCAGTATCGCGGTGAATTCATCCTTGCCCTGAAACTTCTCGGCGAAGGCGTGGTGACGCGCAAGGCGTTTCGTTCGTCCTGGGCCGGCGCCACCGGGCTGACCCAGTTCCTGCCCTCAGAATACTACAAGCACGGCGTCGATCTCGATGGCGACGGCCGCGTCGATATCTGGCATTCGGTGCCAGACGCGCTGGCCTCGGCTGCCAAGCAACTCGTCAACAAGGGCTGGCAGCCGGGCGTGCGCTGGGCCTACGAGGTGCGCGCGCCCGCCAATGTCGACTGCACGATGGGCGTGCCGGAGGTGCAGCGGCCGATCGGCGAGTGGCTGCGCGCAGGCTTCGTGCCGGTGCGGGGCTCGCGGCTTTCCGCGGCCGAACAGGCACAGCCGGCCTCGCTGCTTCAGCCCGAGGGCATCTACGGGCCATCATTCCTGACCACGAAGAATTACTTCGTCATCAAGGAATACAATTTCTCCGACCTCTACGTGCTGTTCGTCGGTCATCTCGCCGACCGCATGATCAATCCCCAGCCCTTTGCGACGCCGTGGTCGGCCTCGACGCAGTTGCGTACCAGGTCAGTGGAGGCGATGCAGAAGCATCTGACGCGCATCGGCCTCTACAAGGATAAGATCGACGGCAAGGCGGGCATGCTGACCCGCTCTGCGCTCGGCGCCTATCAGAAGTCCGCAGGGATAAAGGTCGACTGCTGGCCGAGCGAGGCGGTGCTGCAATCGATGAGTTCGGCGCGATAGCCTTTTTGGCCGGCAATAAAAAACCCGGCCGTTGCCGGCCGGGTCTGAATTCGTCGAAATGGAGCAGCCGCCTAGTCGCAGACCTCGTAGCGGCGGACGCGCCAGCCATAGCCGTCCCAGAAGCGCTCGCGCACCATGCGGCAGGCCGGATAGTCGTCCACATAGACCGGTGCCGGCGCGGCATAGGTCGGGCGGCTGGCGGCGATGGCACCGCCGATGATCGCGCCGCCGATCAGGCCGGCGGCCAGGCCCGCGCCAACCCCGCGCCCTCCCGCATGAGCCGGCGTCCCGCTCAGCGCACCGGCGATGGTGGCGACCGCAACCATGGCGGCAAATGTCTTCTTCATGTCCTGCTCCTGGTGGGCGCATGGTGGCGCCGGGGTTAGGTGGTCGTACGCGGTCTTCGAGAAGGCCTTTCCGGCAAGGGAAGCGCAGAACGGTCAACCGAGAGTAAACGCGCGTGGTGAATGACCCGAAAAAGCGGTTTTTTCTGGCCACTTGCAGCCAAGTCCTCCGGAAAACACCGTTGGTTTCCGGGCGCCACGCACGATTTAATCAAGATGAACGGACTAACCGCAGACCCGGATGCTGCGGAAGCGCCAGGCAAACCCGTTCCAGAAACGCTGGCGCTGCCAGTAGCAGGGGCCCGCCGGATCGGCCACAGGGGCAGGCACGCCGTTGAGATAGTAGCTCTGCGGAGGGTGGTAATAGCCCGGACCGTAGTAATAGCCTGGGCCGTAATAGTAACGCTGCGCATGAGCGGGCGCGCTGGCCGCCATGATTGATCCGGCCAACGCGCCGACTGCGGCCAGTACCGCCAGGGATTTTCTCATCGCTTAACCTTTCCGCCAGACCAAACGGCGGCGCAGCAGCGCCTTGCGGGGCGAAACGTTCCACATCCAGCCGGTCAGATCAATGAACGCGGCGCGGGAACCGGGCGACCAATGGATGCAGGCGCGGCTCCGCGCTGCAACCGCAATTCGCACGGAAATCGATATGGCCACGGCAGGCTTCTTGATCGCGGTTGGCATTGTCGCGTCGATCATTTTCATGCTGACGACGCGCGCCGAACGGTCCCGCGAGCGTAGCGGGACCCATGCGGATTCCTCGGCGAGTGACACCGGCGGCGGTTCGTCCGCGATTGGCGGTTTCAGCCTGCTGGACTGGTTCAGCAGCAGTCCGCCATTCTCCTCCGGCGAGGCGGGGGAGACAGCGGCGGAGGCGGCAGCAGCGACTAGCGATACCGTCGAACGCACCCTTTTTAGACTCGTTCTAGTTTTGATTCGCATCAGTTTGGAATTGCTAAAAAGGGCTAGTTTTCCCTTTGCATCGCGCAGCCGCGTTCAATATCGATTGTTGGCAAGCAATATCCAAAGGGCCCGCCGGTTTCATGATCGTCTGTTCCTGCCACGTCCTCAGCGACCATGACGTCCGCAATGCCGTGAACGGGGCTTCGGACCTTCCGCGCAGCGCCAAGCAGCTCTATGATTGCCTCGGTCGCAATGTCGAATGCGGACGTTGTGCCCGCACCATCAAGACCATCATCGACGACGAACTGGGCCCGTGCGCGCAGGGTTGCTGCGCCGGCTGCCGGCACGGCGTGGCCGAAGACGAGGGTGAGCTTCAGGTCGAAGTCCAGGTCGAATACGCTCTCGCGGCCGCCTGATATTTCCTCAAATCCCCTGCCGGTTCCGCTAAGGCTTCTGGCCTTGCAGTTGCTCTAACTTCTGTTCTGATTTAGAAGCGTTCTAAATCAGGAATCGAGGCCAGATCGGCCGCAAAACGCTGGAGTGACAGATGCAGGGCGACGCCAAGGTCATCGACTATCTCAACAAGGGGCTGCGCCACGAACTGACGGCGATCAACCAGTACTGGCTGCACTACCGGATCCTGAACAACTGGGGTCTGCTGGAGATGGCCAAGGTCTGGCGCAAGGAAAGCATCGAGGAGATGGAGCACGCCGACAAGTTCACCGATCGGATCCTGTTCCTCGAGGGTTTCCCGAACATGCAGGTGCTAGATCCCCTGCGGATCGGTCAGAACGTCAAGGAGATCATCGAGTGCGATCTCGCCGCCGAGCACTCCGCCCGCGCGCTCTACCAGGAAGCCGCCACCTACTGCCACGGCGTCAAGGACTACGTCTCGCGCGACCTGTTCGAGAAGCTGATGAAGGACGAGGAGCACCACATCGACTTCCTCGAAACGCAGCTCGACCTGATCAAGCGCGTCGGCCTCGAACTCTACACCCAGAAGCACATTGGCGGTCTGGAAGCGGAGTAAGGCCGGAGGGAGTAAGGCCGGAGGCAGCGCGAGCGGCTTGAGGCCGCCGCTTCCCTATAGTTGCGTCGCATAGCGCGCGGCAACGGCGTCCTGTTTCTCCGGCTCGCCCAGGCCGGTCTGGTCGTGGATGACTTCCGCGATGCTGGGAAACACGTCGCGCTTGACCCGGTTCTCGGCGGTCCACAGCTTAGAGCGCATCAGCGCCTTGCCGCAGTGGAAATAGGCCTCCTTGACGTCGACCGCGAGCACCGCGCGCGGCGGCTTGCCGAACTCCACCATCTCAGCCATCAGCTTGGAATCGGCGGTAACCATGCCGCGGCCGTCGACGCGCAGCGTCTCGTCGATGCCTGGCACGAAGAAGATCAGTTGCAGCAGGCCCGATCCCTCGACGATGTTGCGGAAGCTGTCGATGCGGTTGTTGCCGGAGCGGTCCGGCATCAGCAGGCTGTTGGCGCCGGTGACGTGGACGAAGCCGGGCGTGCCGCCGCGCGGCGAGGCGTCGACGCTGCCGTCGGAACCCGACGTCGCCAGCACGCAGAACGGCGACATCTCGATGAACCGCCTGGCATGCGCATCGAGCGAGGGGCGCGCCTTGGCGATCACGCGATCGGTCGGCTCGGGATAGATCGCGGTGAGTTCGCACGGCTGAAATTCGGTCACGGCAGCGCTCCCGGTTTCCTTGGTCTCGGATGGTCATGCACCTTTTCGGGCTTCTCCCGTCGCAGTCAAGCGGTTCTCGCTCATGGCTGGGGAACCTGGCGGCGTTGCCACGGCCAGTCGATCACTTCGGCGGCGTAGAGCGTCCACCAGATGATGACGGGCTGGAGCGCCAGCCGCGGCCCGTGATACCACCAGCTACTGGCAAGCCAGGGCAGATCGATGCCATCGATGGCGTGCTTGAAATTGGCCGGCCAGACGCACAGCGCATAGGCCGCCAGCGCAAGCCCCGCCGGTCTGCGCAGGGTCGGCACAAGCAGACCGGCCGCTCCCGCAATCTCGCACAGCCCGGTGATCAGGATCACCGCCGGCGCGAACGGCACCCAGGATGGCGTGATCAGCAGGAACTTCTCCGGCGCCATGAGATGCGCGACGCCTGCGGTCGCGTAGAACGCCGCGAGCACCCAGCGCATCACGGATCGGCTCATCTGGCGCTCCGCTTGCTCGTCGACTTTTCCGCGATGTTGCGCCAGGCCATCGTCAGCGCGCTCTTCAGCGTTGTCGCGTCGGCCTGTGCGAGCCGGACATTGGTGGCGCCACCCTTGCCCCAGCCGCCGGGCACGGGACGGAAGATGTCCGGCTCCGCTTCGACCAGCACGGATTGCTGCTCCGGCGTCAGCTTCACCATGCCCCAGTCCTTGTCGGGATAGCCGAGCGAGGCGAAGATGCGCTTCTTCACCCGAAAATCGGCATGGCCCTGATGCGCGCCTTCGAGCGCATCGGGCAGGCTGAGGGCGATCTTGCGGAAGCGGGCAACGGACATGCGCGGGCGCTCCTCTCACCTGTTGGTCACGAATTCGCCAAACAGCGCGAAGTTGGCTTTCGGTCCCTGCATCACCAGCGTCCAGTGAGTGAAGTCGCTCGCGTCCGTGCAACTGTTGCCGTGGCCCTGCACGATCAGTGTGAGCGTCTGGCGTGGGCCGCTGCCCGGGGCGAACACGCCGGTCGCGGCGGCCGGCACCGACAGTTTCCATTCCTTGTAGAGCACAGGTCCCTGGCCGGAATCGGAGCCGTTGCGCGGATCGACCTCGAACACGGCGATGGACTTGGGCAGGGTAAGCGCAAGCGTGCCGCTGCGGCCCTTGTCGTCGCGGAAGGAGAGCACCAGTCGTTTGTCCTGCCACGCCGCGGTCATGCTGTAGACGCCCGACGGCGCGACGATCCCGCCGATCGTCTCGACGTCGGCTTCTCCGGTGAACAGTTTCGCCCTGGCGGCAAAGCGCAGGCTCTCGATCTGCTCGCGCTTGCCGGAATCCAGAGCCACGGTGCCGACATTGCGCTGGCCCTCATGGGTGCAGCAGGCGCAGGCGAGCGCGTTGCCGCTTGCCGCAAGCCATGCAATCGACATCGCGAAGCCGAGGCCGCGCATTCCGCGAATGGTGCCACAGGGCCTGTTCATGCCAGAATGCCCTCCGCCTGTCGGAAGCCGGCGCCGCCGTTCGTCCTTCGAGATGCGAGCTGGCAAGGAGAAAGTTTCATGTGCCGCAACATCAAGACGCTGTTCAATTTCGAGCCGCCCGCGACGGAGGATGAAATCCACGCTTCCGCGCTGCAATTCGTGCGCAAGCTTTCCGGCTTCAACAAGCCGTCGCAGGCGAACGAGGATGCCTTCAACCGCGCGGTGGCGGAAGTCTCCGACGTGGCGCGGCGGCTGCTCACTTCGCTGCACACCCACGCGCCGGCGCGCGACCGCGCGGTGGAGGCCGAAAAGGCGAGGGAGCGCTCGCGGCTGCGCTTTGGGCAGGGTTAATGCTTCGGGCAACGTGACGGACCTCACGGCAGGGAACCGGCACTCGCCGCCACAATGGCCGCAACGTTTCAGCCATTGGAGTTCTGCGATGCATCCCGAGACCCCTCTCAAGCTCAGCTCGGCCGCCTTCGGCCTGATCTGGACCATCTGGATGGTCTGGTGGAACGGCGATTTCAGCCCGATCCACATCGGTATCCTGGCGGTCTGCGGCGCGCTCGCCGGATGGCTCTGGTTCCGCGGCATGCGCTGGTACTTCCGCCGCACCGGCCTGCTGCCGCGAGGCTGAACGGCGTCGCATCGCCCGTACCGCGTTTCTTCCTCACACCGTGAGATAGCCGCCATCCGCCATCAGGATCGCGCCGGTGACGTAGCCGGCGAGATCGGAGGCGAGGAAGATCGCCGGCCCCACGAGATCCTCCGGCTTGCCGGTGCGGCCGAGCGGCGTGTGCGACAGGAACGTCTTGACCAGTTCCGGATTGCTGGCGCGTACCTTTTCGTTGATCGCGGTCTCGATGAAGCCCGGGCCGATCGCGTTGACGCGCACGCCGTCCTTGCCGAGTTCGGCGGCGAGCGCGCGGGTAAAGCCGAGCACGCCGTGCTTGGAGGCGGTGTAGGCCGGCGAACTCGGCGTACGCAGATGCAGGAACGACTGGATTGAGCCGATATTGACGATGCGTCCCTTGTTGGCGCGCAGCGCCGGCAGGAACGCGTGCGTGACATTGAACACGCCGTTGAGGTTGACCGCGATGATGTTCTCCCAGTCACGGATCACGGCGTCATCGGCGCCGGTCATGCCGTTGCGGCCGACAATGCCGGCATTGTTGACGAGGATGGAGACCGCGCCGACCCGGTCGGCCACCTGCTTTGCCATCGCAACGCAGTCGTTTCGCTTGGTCACGTCGAGCGCGAAGCTCTCCGCCTTGCCCCCGGCATTGAGGATCTGCTGCGCGGTCTCGGCTGCCGCATCCATGTTGATGTCGAGCACCACCACGCGCGCGCCTTCCCGCGCGTAACCCGCCGCGATGGCGCGCCCGATGCCGGCTCCGGCTCCGGTGACGACGGCGATGTGATTGGCAAGCAGCGGCATGGGCACTTCCTCTCTTCATTATGGTTATTGCCGACAGGCTAATTCAAATTGTCGGAAACCAAAACATGGATCGTTGCTTGCGCGCAGCCGCCATTCCGATTTGGATGAGCCATGGACCGGCACGTCGGCGAATGGAAACACGCGGTGGATCGGTTCTGGCAGGCGGAAGGGCCTGACTGGACCGAGGTCGGCCATGTCATGGCGGCCATCGCCGCCACCGCCGACGAGGCGGATTTGCGCCATGCCGCCAGCCAGGCACAGCCTTCGATCCGCAACGCCGCCAACGCTCCGCAGGACCGCATGACGGGCGTGGTGGCGCGGCGCCGGCTCGGCGTCGTCAGGGAAGTGCTGCACGAACTGACCGCGCCGAAATTCGGCCGACGTGGGCCGGCGAAAGTCCTGACTCCCGAGGAGCGCCATCGCCAGATGCTGGGCCTGCCGCTCGACGGAAGGCTTGCGGCCAGCGAAATCCATCAGGCGTTCCGCCGCATCGCCAAGCGCATGCACCCGGATGCCGGGGGCGATGCCGGCGCCTTCCTGGCGCTGTCTGCCGCGCGCGACGCGCTGATGCCTGCGACCGGCAAGAAGGGCGGATGACGTCGCCGCCGATCCGCCCTTCTTCATAACTTCCTGCGATGCAAGTCAGAGCTTGCAGACGCCCTTCTTCATCAGCCCGGCCTTGACCTTGAGCGCGGCATCGAAGGTCGGCAGCTTCTTGCTCACGGCCTTGTAGTCGGACGGCCATGGCTTGGTCGGAATGCCGTTGTCCCAGACCTGGCAGATATTGGTGCCGCTCCAATGGATGATGTGGAAGGGGGCCGCCTGTGCGGAGCTGGTCAGGGTGAGCGCGGAGAGCGCAAGGCTGGAGGCTGCACAAAGGGCGAATACACGACGCATGCTCGATGCTCCTATCGGGAAAAGTTGGCCGGCCTCCGCCTGGTGCATGGGGAATGCGGCGGGGTCGGCGCCCTCTGGATCGGATGACCCGGGCATTGATTGAGTGGCGCGAAAACGTGATCGGTTCAATTTGCCGCGGCGCAATTCCGGGCGCGACCGTCAACGACCGGCGATTTCGATGCGTGAAAAGGCCGGCGCCGGAGCGATTGCCGTCGTCTAACGATTGGCCTACGCTGGCACCAGTGGTTGCAGACAGGGGCGGGGGATCGTTGTGGACGAAAAGCATGTCGTGGAATTCAACGCCCTGCCGCAACCGTCGTCCTGCCGACTGATCGATTTCGAAAACGTGCAGGTCGTCCCCGGCACGGTGTTGCGCACCTACTTCCTGATCGTGAAGGGCACCAGGCCCTGGGTCACCATGGATGTCGGCCTGCACCCGCTGCCTTACGCGTCGCGCCCCGACTATACCGGCATCGAGGTGGTCGGCTGCCAGAACGGCATCGGCCTGCCGCAGGCCGGCCCCTACAGCGCGGTGATCGAGTTCACCCATCTGATCGGCGTCCGCGGCATCGAACTGATCGGCGCGAGCAAGCGGCAGAAGATCGATATTTCGTGAGGCGGGCGGCAATCGTCCTCAGTCCCCATCGCGAACGAAGATGGATCGCCCCTCACCCTGAGGAGCGCGCCACCGGCGCGCGTCTCGAAGGGCGAGGCCACCCGGCGGGGCCTTCATCCTTCGAGACGCGCGTTCCGCGCTCCTCAGGATGAGGAATTGGCAAAGTTGTCGTGTCGCTCTCCGCAATGACGGACATGCGTTCTCATTCCCGCGGCATGATGTGCCCGAGGTTTTGCCATCTCGTTGGCCCTCGCTCGAGGTGAGGGCGCAGGGAAAGCCGGGCGCCGGCGGCACCCGCATCACCGTGTGCGGATGTAGCGAAAGGGAGTGCACACGGGTTTGACAGGTACAGCCGAGACAGCCCGGCTTTCCCCGCGCAATGGCTTTACGGCTTATACGCAGTCGCCCCGGTGAGCGGCGTTGATTGTCACCGTTGCCAGCCCCGCACAGGCAGGACGGATAGACGCCACGGTCGCGGCGCCAGGCCCCTGCGACTTCGCCGTACGCCGCCACGTTTCGTCTGGCGGGAAGAACCCGCCTGGCGTGGCAAGCGTCCATCGCAACCCGCGCCACGCTTCGTGACGATCGCGAAACGTCCCACATGGCGGCACGGGCTGGGAAGGGGTATAGGTCCGATTTACGGAAATGTCAAGAGGGTAGTTCGGATTTTACGATATTGCTTCTTCCCCCAGGATGGGGCTTCGGCCGCGCGCCGCCGTCATTGCGAGAAGCGAAGCGACGAAGCTATCCATCTTACTGTGTTGCGGTAAAGCTGGATTGCTTCGCTTCGCTCGCAATGACGGTGGCGGGAGTTGCGCACTCACCCCTTCGCCGCCGCCACCGCCTCGATCTCGATCAGCATCGCCGGGTTCGGCAGCGCCACCACGACGCAGGTGGTGCGGGCGGGGTAGGGCGCAGGCCCGAAGGCGGAGGCATAGAGCGCGTTCATGGTGGAGACATCGCTGGCGCGCGTCAGCAGCACGTTGACCTTGACGAGGTCGCGCATCGTGATGCCGGCCTCGTCCAGGATGCGCCTGATGTTGACGACGACATTGGCGAACTGCGCCTCGAACGTCTCGGGCAGGTTGCCTGCTGCATCGAAGCCGGGAATGCCCGAGATGAACAAGAGGTCGCCCGTGCGCGCGGCAAACGACAGCGGCGGCGCTTTGATGCCTGCGGGGGCGAGGAAGTGCTTGATGGCAGCCATGTCGATCCTCCTGATTTCAGTGTTGTCCCACGATAACAGAAGACTCGTCTTGGTTTTGCCCGAAAGACTGCTCGATGTATGCGAAAGTGTCTCAACTCGTCATGCCCGGGCTTGTCCCGGGCATCCACGCCTTCCTTCCCGGAAAACAAGACGTGGATGGCCGGGACAGGCCCGGCCATGACGGAATGAAGCAACGAATGAAAAGCGCGCCAAACCGGTTTTTCCATCGCGCCGGATTGGCTAGATTGGCCGCGCTTGATTCGGTCCGGCTCGGGGCGCGCCGGAACCGCTAACTCCCATAGAGGTCATCCCATGAAAATGCCGTCCGTCCTCCGCGCAGCGCTCGCCGCCCTCGTCCTGTTCGCGCTCGCGCCGCTCTCTTCCGCCCGCGCCGACGAAGGCTTCGTCACGCTGACGATCTACAAGGCCGGCTGGATCATCGGCGGCTCCGGCGGCTCCGGCGTGCTGCGCTTCCGCGGCCGCACCTATCCGCTCTCGACCGGCGGGCTCGACTACGGGCTGGTGTTCGGCGGCTCCAAGACCGTGCTGCGCGGCCGCGTCAGCAACATCTGGCGCGCCTCCGACGTCGCCGGCGTCTACGGCGCGGCCGGCGCCGGCCTTGCCATCGGCCGCGGTGCCCGCGCCATCGTCCTGACCAACCAGAAGGGTGCCGTGCTGGAACTGACCGGGCACCAGGTCGGGCTGATGGCGAATGCCGATCTGAGCGGGCTGGCGATTACGATGAGGTGAGGGGCGGACGCGTTGCTTTCATTGAAGTTCGTTTCTACTTTCGTCGTCATGCCCGGCCTTGTGCCGGGCATCCACGTCTTTTGAGGCCGTACCAAAGTAAGACGTGGATGGCCGGGATAAGCCCGGCCATGACGCAATCCAAGTCTAATCGAACAGAAAACCGGAACGTCCGATCGCTTCCGCAGCTACCCGTTCAGATTCGCGCCTCGCGCCCGTGCCATACGCGGGTGATCAGGATGGTCCCGTCGGGGAGCGAAGCGTAACGCACGATGTAGCCGGACGCGCCGAACCGGACCACGATCTGGCGGATGTCGGCGTCAGCAGTCGGCATCCCCAGTTCAGGGAATTCCTGCAAGCGTTCGATCGCGGTCCAGATCGACGCAAGCGCGCGCCGTGCGGCATCGGGATTGTCTTTATCAAGAAAGCTTCGAACCCGCTCGATGTCCTCGACGGCATCGGGAGAAAGCAGGATCATCCGATCTTGCGCGGCGCTGGACGCGGCAGTTCGTTCGCCGAGCCCCAGCTCGCAACCCAACTCTTGACCTCGCCGAGCGGAACGGCGGCGCGCGTCTGCGTGAAAGCATCCAGCCGGCGGCGGTCCTCGGCGACGTCAGGCCCCTCGATGTCGACCACGGAGTCGAGAAGCGCCACGGCTTCCGCGAGAACGGCGGCAACATCCTGCCCGCGCTCGGAAGCCATTTCGCGCAGGCGTGCGTCGGTGTCAGCGTCGATTTCGAGGGTGCGGCGGATGACGTTCATGAGACGAAAATAGTCGCGAAGGATGGATTTGTCGAGCGATTGGCTGGCCAAGTTCCGCTAGCGTGTCGGCTCCTTGATCCGTTCTTCGGTTGTGACCGATTGTGCAGCCTCGTTCGAGCGGACCATCAGAAATGTTCCGGAAAACGACGAGCCCGGAATCGTCCAGCGCCCGTCGATTTCCGTCGTCTCAGCATTGATGACGCCTTCATAACAGACAGTGTCATAGCCGCAGTCATTCGGCTCGTAGCGCTTGACGAACGAGACGGCGCTGCCGGATCGATGACCGTCGATTGCAGCGTTGTGGCCCCGCGACGGGCAACCGGGCTGGCTGCAAGGTTCGGTCACGCTTCCGCCAAGCGCGCTACCGGTCTCTATAAGCGTCGCCAGAAACGTGATCATTCCGATGCCCCGTTGCACATAGGTGCCGTCCCAGACACCGGTCAGGCTGTCGGTCATGGCGTTGAAAGCGGCCGCGCCTCGCTCACAACACCCGATTACTCTCCTTCACCTTCTCCGCATCCAGATAAACGCTGCTGCCCATTTCCTTGAACTTGGCGCTCATCTCCTTCATCCCGTCCTCGATCGTTCCGCTCATGCTCATCCCCACCGCCGTCGGGTCGTTCAGCGTCGCGGCGTAGTCGCGCACATCCTGGGTGATCTTCATCGAGCAGAATTTCGGGCCGCACATCGAGCAGAAATGGGCGACCTTGTGGGCTTCCTTCGGTAGCGTCTCGTCGTGGAAGTTCTTCGCCGTGTCCGGATCGAGGCCGAGGTTGAACTGGTCGGTCCAGCGGAAGTCGAAGCGGGCGCGGGAGAGCGCGTCGTCGCGCAGCTGCGCGGCGGGGTGGCCCTTGGCGAGATCGGAGGCGTGGGCTGCGATCTTGTAGGTGATGACGCCGGTCTTGACGTCGTTGCGATCGGGGAGACCCAGATGCTCCTTCGGCGTCACGTAACAGAGCATCGCGCAACCGAACCAGCCGATCATGGCAGCGCCAATGCCTGAGGTGATGTGGTCGTAGCCCGGCGCGATGTCTGTTGTCAGCGGCCCCAGCGTGTAGAACGGCGCCTCGCCGCATTCCTTCAGCTGCTTGTCCATGTTGATCTTGATCTTGTGCATCGGCACATGGCCGGGGCCCTCGATCATCACCTGGCAACCCTTGTCCCACGCAATCTTCGTGAGTTCGCCGAGCGTCTCCAGCTCCGCGAACTGCGCGCGGTCGTTGGCGTCCGCAATCGAGCCCGGCCGCAGGCCGTCGCCGAGCGAGAACGAAACGTCATACTTGCGCATGAGGTCGCAGATCTCGTCGAAGCGGGTGTAGAGGAAGCTCTCCTTGTGATGCGCCAGGCACCACTTGGCCATGATCGAGCCGCCGCGCGAGACGATGCCGGTGACGCGGCTGGCGGTGAGGTGGATGTAGGACAGGCGCACGCCGGCATGGATGGTGAAATAGTCGACGCCCTGTTCGCACTGCTCGATCAGCGTGTCCTTGTAGACTTCCCAGTCGAGCTTGACGGGATCGCCGTTGACCTTCTCCAGCGCCTGGTAGATCGGCACAGTGCCGATCGGCACCGGCGAGTTGCGCAGAATCCATTCGCGGGTGGTGTGGATGTTGCGCCCCGTCGAGAGGTCCATCACGGTATCGGCGCCCCAGCGGATCGCCCACACCATCTTGTCGACTTCCTCCTCGACCGACGACGTCACGGCGGAGTTGCCGATATTGGCGTTGATCTTGGTGAGGAAGTTGCGGCCGATGATCATCGGCTCGAGTTCGGCATGGTTGATGTTGGAGGGGATGATGGCGCGACCCCGGGCGATCTCGGAACGCACGAATTCCGGCGTGATGAAGGCGGGAACGGAAGCGCCGAAGCTCTCGCCGTCGGCCAGCGCGGCCTCCGCGCGTTCGAGCTGCTGCTTGCGCCCGAGATTCTCGCGCTCGGCGACGTAGATCATCTCCTTGGTGATGATCCCGGCGCGGGCAAATTCGAGCTGGGTGATCTTGTGGCCGTCAAGCCCGCGCAGCGGCTTGTGATGGGCGGAGAAGGCCTTCGCCGCCTTGTCGGCGGAGACGCTGCCATTGTCTTCCGGCTTGATGATGCGGCCGTCATATTCCTCGACGCCGCCGCGCTCCTTCACCCAGGCTGCGCGATGCCGCGGCAGGCCGGCATTGACGTCGATGGTGACGGCGGGATCGGTGTAGGGGCCCGAGGTGTCATAGACGGGAAGATTGGGTTCGCCGGCGCCTTCGGAGAGGATGATCTCGCGGAGCGGCACGCGCAGATCGGGCGCGGCCTCAGGCGTCGCAAAGATTTTCCGCGAGGAGGCCAGCGGGCCTGTCGTGACGGCGGGGCGAGTCTCATTCGGATTGGAGCGGATGTTCATGGGATCCTCCGTGTTATTTCGTTGTCATTCCGGCGGTCTTGATGGATTTGCCGGACGCTAGAGCATGGTGTTTGTTGTTTTCCGTCATTGAGCGGACGCTGGCGACAGACCCTCACCCTGAGGAGTGCGCCATCGGCGCGCGTCTCGAAGGGCGAGGCCACCAGCGGGGCCTTCATCCTTCGAGACGCGCGTTCCGCGCTCCTCAGGATGAGGGATGGACAGTTTTTGCATCACGCCGCCTCCGCGCTTTGGCCCAGCCACTGCCGCACCCGCGCATCGGGGTCGGCGTTCTGGGTGACGTCGGAGACGACGGCGATGGAATCGGCGCCGGCGGCGAAGATCTCGGCTGATTGTTCGAACTTGATGCCCCCGATGGCGACCAGCGGGATGTTGCCGATGCGCTTCTTCCATTCGGTGATCTTCGGGATACCCTGCGGCGCAAAGCGCATCGCTTTCAGCGTGGTCGGGAAGATCGGGCCGAGCGCGATGTAATCGGGATTGGCGGCAAGCGCGGTCGCAAGCTCCGCGTCGTCATGGGTGGAGATGCCGAGCGTGAGGCGGGCTTTGCGGATTTCGTTCAGGTCGGCATCGGCGAGGTCTTCCTGGCCGAGATGCAGATGCTGCGCGCCGGCGACGATCGCTGCGCGCCAGTAGTCGTTGACCACGAGCTTCGCGCCCGTGCCCTTCGTCACCACGAGCGCGTCGGTGACGATCTGCAGCGCTTCGCCTTCGTTGAGGTCTTTCGCACGCAGCTGAATGGTGCCGACGCCGAGGAGCGCAAGGCGTGCGACCCAGGCGACGCTGTCGACGACGGGGTAAAATCGATCAGGATCCGGCATGCCAGAACGGGGTCCCGATGACAGGGGTTGAGGGAGAGGCGAAGTCGCGGGCTTCCATCAGGCCCGCCTCGTAAGCGGTGCGGCCGGCCTCGACGCCTGACCGAAAGGCGTTCGCCATCGCGACGGGGTCGGCGGCCTTGGCGATCGCCGTGTTGAGCAGCACGGCGTCGTAGCCGAGTTCGAGCGCTTCGGCCGCATGCGACGGCGCGCCGAGGCCGGCATCGACCACCAGCGTCACGTCGGGCAGGCGGTCGCGCAGCAGCTTCAGCGCATCGCGGTTGATGATGCCCTTGGCGCTGCCGATGGGGGCGGCCCAGGGCATCACGACCTTGCAGCCGGCATCCACCAGCCGCGTCGCGACGGAGAGATCCTCCGTGCAATAAGGAAACACCTCGAAACCGTCCTTGATCAGAATCGTCGCGGCTTCGACGAGACCGACCACATCGGGCTGCAGCGTGTCGTTGTCGGCGATCACTTCCAGCTTGATCCACGACGTGGAGAACAGTTCGCGCGCGAGCTTGGCCGTGGTCACCGCCTCGCGCACGCTGCGGCAGCCGGCTGTGTTGGGCAGCACGGTGACATCGAGCTCGCGGATCAGCGACCAGAACGCATCGCCCGCCTTGCCGCCGGAGGCTTCGCGCCGCAGCGACACGGTG
>JAHCKB010000439.1 GCA_026125985.1 Bradyrhizobium sp. | reverse complement strand
GAAGGAAAGCAAAAGCGGTATCGCCAGCGCGAAGCCAACCTCAAGAGAACGACTCCATCATCCGATCTATGTGTACCGGCCGCAATCACGCCGTCGGTCGAAGCGCTCCGATGAAGGTCGCGATTACCTTTCGCTCAAGCTTCTGACCGACCAAATGCGCCGCTTTAGCCAACCAGTCAGAGAGACGGATGGCGCAGGATCATTGCTGATGTGCTGCGGCTGTGAGAACAGGTTGAGGATCGCTCCCGACTGCTCGGCCCGAATCGAGCGGGCGGGTCTCGGTGAGGATGGTCAAGCGGGTCCACGCCGTGCCGCCAATGAAGATCGCGCCGAGGCAGGCGAAGACCTCACGCCAGACCAATGACGGCACGCTGAACTGCGACATCACAAACACCACCTGATAGCCAGCAAGTGTAGCCGGCACGGCAAAAAGCGCGGCAATGATGGCACGGATGATCACTGAGCGTGTCATCGCGAACGCAGTTTGACCGATTGCGAGTGTCACCCCGCTGGTGGCAATGCCAGCAATCGCCGCTCCGAAGATACCGGCGCCGCTGTGCAATGCCATCATGAAGACATTGAGTCCGACAAAAAATGGCAAGGCGAATACTGCCAGTGTGAAGATCAGCCAGCAGAACAGGCCGATGCCAGCAATATTCAGGAGGAGTCCAAGGACGAGCATGGTGGTGGCTCCATATGCAAAGGGATAACGGTTGCGCCTTCCACCACCACCACGGCGCAAGTTTGGATGTGCAATCGAAACGAGGCGGAGTTGCGGCGATGCAACTCCACCTCGGTGGTGTGAAGGCCGGCAGGACGGCGCTTACGCGCCGTTGCCGAACGTCCAGACGGGGATGCCGAGCTTCCTGGCCTTGTCGGTCAAGTTATGCTGGATGCCGGTGCCCGGGAGGAAGACCATGACACCGATCGGCAGCAGCTCAAGCATCGCATCGTTGCGTTTGAACGGTGCTGCCTTCGCATGCTTCGTCCAGTCCGGCTTGAAAGCGATCTGTGGCACCTTGCGGTTAGTGGCCCATTTGGAGGCGATCAGCTCGGCGCCTTTCGGCGAGCCGCCGTGGATCAGGACCATGTCGGGATGCTTGGCGTGAACCTTGTCGAGGCGATCCCAGATCAAGCGGTGGTCGTTGCAGTCGAAGCCGCCGGTCAGTGCGACCTTCGGTCCGGGAGGCAACATGACCTCGGTCTCGGCGCGGCGCTTGGCGGCGATGAAGTCTCGGGAGTCGATCATTGCCGCGGTGAGCGTGCGATGGTTGACCAGTGATCCCGACCGGGGGCGCCAGGATGAACCGGTGTGGAGTTCAAAGCGCTCGATGGCCTGGTCGCGGAAAAGTTCGAGGCAGTTGCGGCGCTCGATCAGCGTGATGCCTTCTGCCGTTAGGCGTTCGAGCTCGACCGATCGTACTTCCGAGCCATTCTGCTCGCGCTGGCTCTTGCGTTGCGCCTGTTCGTTGTCGTCGAGCTGCCGTCCGATGCGATCTGCGGCACGATGGAAGAGGTTGACGGTCGACCACAGCAGGTCCGGAAGGTCCGGTTCGAGCCGGGTGTCGTTCAGCGTGGCGACCAGGGCGTCGAAGATGTCGGCAACAGCGCCCGCGATCGTCTTGCCTTCTGGCAGGGGTCTCGGATCGGGCTGGTCGTCGAATGGACGGTAGCCAAAGAGCTGCAATTCGCTGAGGACGAGGTCGGTCGGAGATGCCGCTTTCGGTGGTTCGATGTCGTCGTGGTCGGTCATGGCGTGAAGTCCTTTGCCGGATTGGCCGCGCCCATCGCGGCCTTCGTGGCGATCACTCAGACGGTGGGCGGGACGGGCCGGCACCCGGAGCAACGCGGAGGGCCGTAGCGCCAGCGAAGGATGGCTGTGGGGCGACTATTTTGCTTCGCGATGCAAAGGCCCGAAGGGCCGGCGGAAAATAGTCGCCCCTCAGCCATTGCCAGACCGAGCCGCCTGCCGTCCGATCGCCCTCTAGAAGGCCGTGGTCGCGCCTCTCCGGCATTGGGCCACCGCGGCCGAGGCTGTCGACGTGGATAGGAACCAAACGCGCCTATACGACGGTAGCCGACAAGAGAAGAAAGCGGGAGACGTCCTCTGGTACGAGCTGCAGCCGCAACGCCGCTCGTAGGGCGTCGAGACCGAAGATGTGCAGATCTTCGTTGAAATCGCCCAGCCGAGGTGACAAGGGGACTGCTTCGATGCCGGCCGCTTCTGCGCGGTCTAACAGAATGGCTTGCACCATGTCTCCAGCGGCGTCAGCATCCCGGGCGATATAGAGCCGACGCAAGCTCGACGACAGCAGCATGGCGGCGAGGTGATTGGCCGACAGCGCCGCAGCCATCGGCAATGTTGGAAGCGCACAACGCAGCGAGAGCATGGTTTCGATGCCTTCGCCGGCCACAAGCACGTCGTCGTCCGGCGTACCGAAGCGAACCGCATTGCCGAGTAGATCGCCCATGGCCCGTCGCGGCGTGTCGACCGGAGCCTTGCCGAGCCGAATCCGATCAAAGCCGTTCGGATCGAGCCACGTGCGATGCACACCAGTGATTCTGCCATCGAGATCTGTGACACAGGCGATCATCGCCGGCCAGGTCTCGGTGGGCAGGTGCTCGTCAGGCCGATAGTAGCAACGCGGATGGAAGCGGAGGCTACCAGCATGGTGCACGTGGACGATTCCGCGACGCCGCAGATAGGTCTCCACCATGGTGCCTTCGATCGGACCTGAGATCGCGAACAGCCGCCTTGCGGCCTCTTGTGATCCCGCCGGGACGGAGCGCACTAGTGGCAGTCTTGGTACGGGTTCCGATTCAGTGCGAGGTAGCTTGAGGAAGCGCCTCGCCTCCTCGGCAACTTCGCGGAAGTCACGGAGCCCAAGGCTATGCCGAATGATGTCCAGGAGATCGCCATGCTGGCCGGTCGCGGCATCGGTGAACTTGCCGGCGGGGCCCTTCGGGGAGTCTTGGAGCCGC
>JAHCKB010000438.1 GCA_026125985.1 Bradyrhizobium sp. | reverse complement strand
CGATCACATCCGCCACTTCTGCGCTCATTCGGACATGACGGGATGCTGGCTTCCCACCTCCACGAGAAAGTTGAGAAAGTCCCACTGCGGCATGAAGGCGATGTAGGGGTATTTCGTCTTCAGCCGCCCAAGGTCGGCCACATGGACGCGCGTGCCGGCGAAATCACCTTCCAGCCTCTGCAGCCGCTGATGCGGCAGCTTCAGGAATCCGTCGATCAGCCCGAGTTCGTCCATCACCTCCATCGTGGAGGGATGCACGGTATCGCCACGGAAATCGCGGAAGAAGTCGGCGTGCTTCTCAAGCACCACCACGTCGACACCGGCGCGGCCGAGCAGATAGCCAAGCACCATGCCGGCCGGCCCGCCGCCGACAATGCAACAGCGAACTTTCATCGATTGTGCCATGGCCGCCTCCCCGCCGAAATATATGTCGCAATAACCGATTCGTCATTGCGGCGGGTGTTTCGTCAGCGCCGGAAGGTCTTGATCTCCGACACGCTGCCGTCGCGGTAGGTCAATTCCACCGACACCGACTTGGTCGCGGGCGCGAGCTTGAGGTAGGGCAGCGCGTCGTGCGGGATGGCGTTGGGCTCCCTAGGATTGCAGGGCGGCATGTTCAGCACCTTGTCAGGCACCGCGCTGTCGATGCCGATGCGCACCTGGCGAATGGCGCAGCGGTAGGACATCAGGTGACTGTAGTAGACCAGGAGGCCGTTGTATTCGCGGAACGACAGCCAGCTCGTCGCTGTCATGTCGAGGATCTTGCGCTGGTCGCGCAGGAGCGCGGCTTCGGGATCGAAGCGGATCGGGAACGGCCCCTGCGTTTCGCCGGACGCATCGACATATCGCACCTGGATCACGGTTGCCTGCTGGTCAGCAGGCAATTCGATGGAGGGATTTGGCATGCGCTTTCGCGTGCGCGAATCCAGCGTGTCGATGAATCCGGTCTCGCGGAACGGGCCGGCATCGCCCAGCCGCCAGGAAATACCCAGCGTGGGATCGGCGATCGAGAACACCACGGTCCAACCGCCATTGTGACGCGAGAAGGCGGCGATCGGTGCATTGAGGGATTCGCTCTGCGACGGCATCCGCTGCACCTGGGTCAGCGCGGCCACCTGTTGCGCAGGCTCCGCCGGCTTGGCGGCGACCGCGGGCGGCGGTTCGGACTTCGCGGCACCGTTGAGGAAGACGTCGTCGACCATCTGGTCGAAATAGACCGGCACCTGCTTGTGGCGGACGGTCTCGGCCATCTCGCTGACAACCCTGCGCGTACGCTGCGCCACCTGCACGAGGTTGAGTCCGGGCTGCGTCAGCTCCTTGACGAAGATGCGAGTGAACACCGAATTGGGATCGGCGTCGTTGTTGGACAGCCGGTCGAGCGCGGTCTGGCGGGGACCGGCCGAAAAGATCGAGAACACGCCTTCGGGCAGTTGCGTCATCGGCGCGAGCCCGCCGCCGCCGGCGACCGCGCGGGTACCGGCGCGCTCGAACGGATTGTTGCGGCAGGCGTCGAACACCAGGATGGCGGTACGCGCCTTCTTGTTCTGCAGCCGCTCGACGATGCGATCGGCGAGGATGGAGGAATCGCGCACCAGTTCTTCCTGTCCCTCGGTCGCCGAGGGCACATCGGTGGGCAGCAGGAAGTTCTGGCCGGCAATCTCGAAGCCGTGGCCGGCAAAGAAGAAGAAGGCCGTGTCGCCCGGATCGACCGCCTTGTCGAAGGCGAGCAGCGTCTGGCTGAAGGCCCGACGCGTCTGGTTTTCCGCGACCATCACCGTGAAGCCGAGCTGCTTCAGCGTATCGCCCATGGTGCGGGCATCGTTGACGGCCTTCTGCAGCCTGGGGACATACCTGTAATCGTTATTGCCGACGACGAGCGCCACGCGCTTGGCGGCTTGCGCTGGCACGGCCAGCACGATGCAGGCGGCCGCGATGCAGAGCGCCGCCGTGTTCTTCAGGTTCATCCACATCATCGCAAGATTCCCCGCCTGCGCCATCGGCGTCCCGCCTTACGGCAGATAGTCGCCCGAGCACCCCGCCTGGTTCAGCGCCCAGCCGGCAGCCGCCGGTTGATGCCGCCATTTGAAGGCAAAATGACGAATAGACACTTATTTGTGCGAAAACATTAAGGTTTTTGCCCTATAGGGTCGGTTCCAAGATTGACTTTGGCCGTTTCGACCCTATGTTCCGGCTCAACGCGGCCCTCGGTCGAAGCACGATTCCCTGGGTTAGCCGCTCGTCTGCGTAAGTCAGAACCCCTGAGCTTCCTCAAAAGCACGCCGTTTCCGGGGTTGAACGCGACAGCCTTTATTACCTTCGATTCCAAACGGCGGGTCGAACAGAGGCTCAATGTCTTTTTCCAATCTAGGTTTGTCCGACAAGGTGCTCGCCGCCGTTGCGGCCACCGGTTACACCAATCCCACCCCCATTCAGGAACAGGCGATCCCCCACGTCCTCGCCCGGCGTGACGTCCTTGGCATCGCCCAGACCGGCACCGGCAAGACCGCCGCCTTCGTGCTCCCGATGCTCACCATCCTCGAAAAGGGCCGCGCCCGGGCTCGCATGCCGCGCACCCTGATCCTGGAGCCGACCCGCGAGCTTGCCGCACAGGTCAAGGAACAGTTCGACAAATACGGCGCCGGGCAGAAACTGAACGTCGCACTTCTGATCGGCGGCGTTTCCTTCGGCGACCAGGACTCCAAGCTGACGCGCGGCGTCGATGTGCTGATCGCAACGCCGGGCCGGCTGCTGGATCACACCGAACGCGGCGGCTTGCTCCTCACCGGCGTCGAGCTTCTGGTGATCGACGAAGCCGACCGCATGCTCGACATGGGCTTCATCCCCGACATCGAGCGCATCTGCAAGCTCGTTCCCTTCACGCGGCAGACGCTGTTCTTCACCGCGACGATGCCGCCGGAAATCTCCCGCATCTCCGATACCTTCCTGCACAATCCCGAACGCATCGAAGTCTCCCGGCCCGCCACGACAGCCGTTACCGTCACTCAGGCGCAGGTTCCGGCC
>JAHCKB010000437.1 GCA_026125985.1 Bradyrhizobium sp. | reverse complement strand
CGATGCCTGGGACGACCTGATCGAGCATTGGCTCGCCTTCGAGCGGCGACGCGTCAACCGTGGTTACGTTGGCTATGACGATTGGCAGGACGAGGAGGTCGAGCGCGCAGCGCCGCTCACCGATGTGTCCGTGGGTGGAATCCTCGAGCAGGCAATCGGCATCGAGCCGGGGCGCTGGACCAAGAGCGATCAGATGCGCGTGGGCGCGTACCTCAAGGCGGCAAAGTGGGAACGTTACCAGCGGCAAAGGGACGGTTCCCGCGAGTGGCGTTACCGCCGCGGCTGAGGCGCTGACGCCGGATCAACCAGTTGCTAGTTGGGCCGGATAGCTACGGGCGATATGACTTCCCCGGCCGGCAAACCTCGCCGCGATCTGACGAAGTCCTCTCTTGTTGAAGGACAAGGTGCGTCGCGACTGAGGCGACATCGACTGCCATGAACTCTCGACATACCAGATCGTAGTTACGCTGGCCCGTATTCCAGCAACAGCCGTCACGGGGGGATCGTTCCCGTGTTCGCCTTGCCGCGAGGTGCACCACCCTGCGCGGAGAGTGGTGCAGAAATTTCTCAATAGAATCAATGCCGGAGCGTGAAGTGCACCACTGCACCACCTGAATCGGCGAAAACATATTCCTGTAGGAAAGTGTGTGTCTGCCCCGGCTTCCATTTTTTCCACGTGTATATGTTTTGGAAATAAGGTGGTGCAGGTGGTGCACTTGCGGCCGGCTCCTCAAGAAAGCATTGAAATCGCAGGACAATTTCGCTGAATGCTGGTGCACCACCTTTGTAAGGAGGTGGTGCAGGTGGTGCACATTGGCTCGCGCGCGAGATTTGAATTGTCATCTCGCCGCCATGCCCTAAAATCAGCGGTGACCGAAGCCGAAGGCCCACGTTTCGTGAGCCTTCATGATGAACCTCTCTATCAGCCTGCCGACATCACGGGCGCCTGCACCGCAGGTTCCTCATCTTAAACATGCGACCGTGCTCGCTCTCGACCTGGGCACAATCGCGGGCTTTGCCTTGCATGCCGCCGACAGCGCCATAGTCAGCGGCACGGTGTCCTTTCGGCCGAGCCGCTACGACGGTGGCGGTATTCGATATCTGCGCTTCCGGGCGTGGCTCGACTCGATTGCCGAAGACACCGGCAGCATCGGTGCCGTCCATTACGAAGAGGTCCGCCGGCACCTCAGCACCGACGCCGCCCATGTCCATGGCGGTCTGCTCGCAACGCTGACCGCCTGGTGCGAGCAGCGATCGATTGCCTACCAGGGCGTTCCTGTGGGCACCATCAAGCGGCACGCCACTGGCAAGGGCAACGCCGACAAGGCTGCCGTCATCGCAGCCGTCCGCGCTCGCGGCTTCAACCCGGCCGACGACAATGAGGCTGACGCCATCGCCATCCTGCTGTGGGCGCTTGAGACCGGCGGAGGTGTGCGATGAGGTGGGCTCCGCATGGCTATGGCGGTAAGCGACGCGAGCCCGACGATATCAAGCGCGCCGGCTGGCAGACACAGGGCGTGCTGGTGATCGACGCGAACGACGAGCGGTTGACTTGGCCCGAGCGCGAATTGATCCGTCAGCTAGGCGAGAAACTCTACGGAGGGAAGCTCGCGCGTCAGGAGGCTCGCCATGAATAACTGGACTCCTGAAATGGTCGAGGAGCGGCTGGTCGAGGCGGCCATGGTGTTGCGGCGACTCCCCGCTGCGCGAGGGCAGGGGTACTTCAGTACCTGGCCCCAGATGTTCGTCGAGTTCAGCGACTTGGTGGGTCAGACACCGGAACCGATGCGCCTCCCGCCGCCGTCTGCCGCAGCCATCAGCCGAATGGAGGCGGCACTCTGCTGGATGCCATGGCTCGAGCCTGTCGATGCGAAGATCGTGTGGCTGCGGGCCAGCGGGAAGCGCTGGAAGGAGGTCTGCTGGACTGTTGGCCTCGCACGAGCAGCGGCTCATGAGCACTGGCTGTACGGGCTGTGCCTCATCGCATGGCGGCTAAATGGCGGGGCCAGAGCGAAGCACATCAGCAGGCGGCGGCTAATTGCGCGAGTCCGCTTCGGGACCGTAAGCGGCCTTCCCCCGTCGTAGGTCGAACTTCCGAAAAGGGCCAAAAGGAGACATTATCGCTGGTCGAGAACGGCGCTTGAGCGCCCTGGCCCCTGCGGCAGCATGTACAAGCAATGGGCGTCGGACACTAGGATCAACCCGCAGGCGTCAAGGACTGCGACGGAGGCCGCGATGACAACGAATCTAGGCAGCGTGCAGGCGCATTACGCCAGTAGCGACATAGCCCGGCGGGTCCTGGCAGCGGTCGGTGGAGCCGGCGCCCCCACGCCCGACACACTGGCGCCGGTCGATCATTTCCATGGCGGCGGCCTCGCCTCGACCCGCGAGCTTGCCAACTTGCTGGCACCGCACCGCGGCGAGCGCCTGCTCGACCTTGGCAGCGGCATCGGCGGTCCGGCGCGCTGGTTCGCCGCGACCTTCGATTGTCATGTTACGGGCATCGATCTCACGGCCGACTATTGCCGGGCGGCCGAAGCGCTCAACGTGGCGACTGGTCTCGCCGACAAGGTTCGCATCGTCGAGGGCTCGGCGCTCGACCTGCCGTTCGGTGATGAAAACTTCGATCGCGCCTATTCACAGAATGTCGTCATGAACATCGCGGACAAACCGCGCTTCTACCGGGAAGCACGGCGCGTCTTGAAGCCAGGCGGCGTGCTGGCGCTGTCCAATCTCGCGGCAGGGCCGGCCGGCGCGCCGTACTATCCCGTGCCATGGGCTGCCTCGAGCGATACCAGCTTCCTATCGACGGTCGCCCAGACGCGCGAAGAACTGCAGTCGGCCGGCTTGCAAATCGTGCATTTCGAGGACACTACGGCGAAGACGTTGCAGATGCGCCGCGCCGCGCGGCTCAAGCTCGAAAGTGAAGGCCTGCCGCCTCTCGGACCCCACGTCTTCATCGGCGGTCGCCTGCGCGAGTACCAGATCAACGTCTCGCGTAGCCAGGAGGAGGGCCGACTGTCGTCGATCGAGGTCCTAGCGCTACGCCCAGCGTAAGCTGG
>JAHCKB010000436.1 GCA_026125985.1 Bradyrhizobium sp. | reverse complement strand
AACCGGCCGATTCCGCCGCAACCTCCTCGACTTCCTGGCAGATTATCGCTTCACCGGCGACGTGCATGCGATCGCCGAAGGTACCGCGGTGTTCGGCGAGGAGCCGATGCTGCGCGTCACCGCGCCGCTGCCACAGGCGCAGTTGCTGGAAAGCCGGCTGGTCAACATCCTGCATTATCAGACTGTGGTGGCGAGCAAGGCCGCGCGCATGGTGCTGGCGGCGCCCGGCAAACTGCTGCTCGATTTCGGCATGCGTTCGGCGCACGGCGCGGAAGCCGGTCTGCTCGCGGCGCGTGCGAGTTACATCGCCGGCTTCGCCGGCACCGCCACCGTGCTCGCCGGCTTGCAATTCGGAATTCCGATCTTCGGCACCATGGCGCATTCCTACATTCTCGCTCACGACGACGAGATGCAGGCATTCGAGGATTTCGCGCGCGCACGGCCCGACAATCTGACGCTGCTGATCGACAGTTACGATACGCTCGCCGGCGCCCGCAAAGTCGTGACGCTGGCGCGCAATCTTGCGGCCGATGGCATCGTCGTGCGCGGCGTGCGCATCGACAGCGGCGACCTCATCGCGTTGTCCAAGGAAGTCCGGCGGATTCTCGATGATGGTGGTCTGCGCGAGGTACAGATCTTCGTCAGTGGCGGCATTGACGAGGATGTGCTCGCCGCGATGGCGAAAGCAGGCGCGCCGATCGGCGGGTTCGGTATCGGCACCAATCTCACGGTGTCGAGCGATGCGCCGACGATCGACTGCGCTTACAAACTTCAGGAATATGCCGGTCTGGCGCGGCGCAAACGCTCTACCGGCAAGGAGACGTGGCCTGGACGCAAGCAGGTGTGGCGCCACTTGGGCGCCGATGAACGCATGGCGGGCGACGTATTGTCGATCGATGGCGATGCGCAGGACGGAACAGCGCTGGTCCTGCCGGTGATCAAGGCGGGGCAGCGGCTTGCGCAGCCGCTCGCGCTCGAAACGATCCGGCAGAAAGCCGCGGCGACGCTTGCGGCGCTCCCGGAGTCGCTGCGGCGGCTCGATCCGGGTTTCCACTATCCGGTGATCCCGGCCGAGCCACTCAGACAGCTTGCGGAGGCGGTGGATCGGCGCGGACGATAGCGAAAGGCGTATCAGCGCCGGATCGGCGCGACGGGTGTGGAGTCGGCGACGCGCGGCTGGCGGCGCGTCATCAAATTGTCGAGGCGCTCGCGCTCGCGCTCGAAAGTGGCGAGTACCGGCCCTTCCAGCACACGGCCGCGCGGCAGCTTGATGCGCATCGGGTCGACGAAGCGGCCGTTGATGCGGATTTCATAGTGCACATGCGCGCCGGTGGAGAGGCCGGTTGAGCCGACGAAGCCGATCACCTGGCCCTGGCGCACGCGCTTGCCCGGATCGATGCCGCGCGCGAACGCTGTCATGTGGCCGTAGGCGGTTTCGTAGCCGTTGGGATGCCGAATGAGCACGAACTTGCCGTAGCCGCCTTCCCATTCCGCTTTTTCGACGATGCCGTTGCCGGCAGCGTAGATCGGCGTGCCGGCGGCGGTGGCCCAGTCCACGCCAGTGTGCATCTTGGTGTAGCCGAGGATCGGGTGATGCCGCACGCCGAACGGCGAGCGCATGATGCCGTTGGCGATCGGCTTGCGGACCAGAAACTTCTTCGCGCTCTTGCCGGTCTCGTCGTAGTAGTCGACCACGCCGTCGTCCGGCGACTGGTAGCGGTAGAAGCGCTTCACTTCGCCGCCGACTGTCAGCGACGCAAACAGCACGTCGCTGCGCGAATCCGCGGTGCCCGGCGTTTCGTCTTCTCCGGCGAACAGCACCTCAAACGAATCGCCCGGCTGCACGCGGCGCTGGAAATCGACGTCATAGGAATAGACGCGGATCATCTCGTCGACCACGGCGCGTGGCACCTGATTGCGCAGCGCGGTCTCGTAGATGCTCTGGTAGAGGCGAACGCCGCTGCCGTCGTCGTTGTCGTCGTCCTCGCTGGTGCTGGCGATTTCGGTATTGGCGCTGCTGACGTCGACCGGCACGTATTGGCCGCTGTCGGCGAGCGCGACGACGCCGTCGATGCCACTGTCACTTGCGATCGTGACGCGAACCGGATGCAGCAGATGCTGGTCGTTGCCAACCGGACCCGGCAGGATTTTCAGTTTCTGTCCGTCTTTCAGGGCTTCCCGGCCGCGCGGTCCGAATGCGGCGAGGATCGCCTTGATCTCGTCTGGTGTCGCGCCGGCATCGCGCAGCAGCCCGGCGATGGTGTCGGTGCGCTTGCAGATGACGATGCGCTCGCCGGTCGGATTGCCGCCGGTCGCTTCATCCCTGGTCTTGGGCAGCAGCGTCACGTTTTCAGGAACGATGCGCGCCTCGAAACCGGCATAGGGATCGTTCATCCGCGTGCTGGGTTCGACCGCGTAGGCGAGACGGATATTGCTGACGGCCTCGATCGAGGCGAGTTCGGGTCCGCGTGGCGTGCGCGTCGCCGTCCCGATTACGCTGGCGGCTTCACGCACGCGCGCCAGCACATCTTCCTGCGCCGCACGGGCGGCCACCTTCAGCCGCGGCAGCAGCGGCGATAGATCGCGCATCACGAACGCGACTTCCGCCTCCGGCTCAGCGGCGGCCGCTGGCGCCCCGTCGTTTTCGTTGCCGGATTCCGCCAGCAGGCGCTGCGGATTGAACGGCGGGATTTTCGCCGACACGTCCGATGCGGTGAGCGAGAGATTGCCGGAAATGCGCACCAGCGGCCGCACGCGCACCACCTCGTGGTTGCCGACGCGGGTCATGGTGGAGACGCGGATCATCTGCCGCGCGACATTGGACTCGTTGCCGGTCGGCAGCCGGTCGCTTTTGCGCGCGCCGGTGTTGCGGTCGCTGCCGGAGAGGGCGCCACGCAAGGCGAGTTCGACGCGCTCGGGCAGCGACGCGAAATTGGTTTCGCCGAGGGAGGTAAACACCGCGCCGCCCATCAGCGCGGCGCCGCAAAGGCCGGTCAGGATCGTGCCGGACAGCCATTGCACCGAAACGCGGCGGCGATCGACCAAGCCGCCGTCCTCGCCATCCA
>JAHCKB010000435.1 GCA_026125985.1 Bradyrhizobium sp. | reverse complement strand
TTTGTCGATCCGGCCGTTCAAACTTGCGCAAACCAAGGAGGCACGGAGTTCGTGCCCGTACTGTGCCGTGTGTTGCGGCATGATGATCTTCTCGGCGGAAAGCAAAGCCGAGAAGGGCAAGATGGAAGTCACCCACATCGAGGGTGACGTCGACCACCCGGTCAATCGCGGAACGTTGTGCCCGAAGGGCGCCGGCGCGATCGACTACATCCGCGCCAAGACGCGCGTGAAGTATCCGATGTATCGCAAGCCCGGCGCCGACAAGTTCGAGCGCGTGAGCTGGGATTTCGCGATGGATCGCATCGCCAAGTTGATGAAGGACGATCGCGACGCGAACTTCGTTGAGAAGAATCGCGACGGCGTCACCGTCAACCGCTGGCCGACGATGGCATTCCTCTCCGGCAGTTCGGTGACGAACGAAACCGGCTGGGTGACCTACAAGGTCTCCCGCGGTCTCGGAATGCTGCAGATCGAGAATCAAGCGCGGATATGACACGGACCGACGGTGTCCAGTTTGGGCCCAACATTCGGTCGCGGTGCAATGACGAACTCCTGGACCGACATCAAAAACGCTGATGTCGTCTGGATCATGGGCGGTAACGCCGCCGAAGCGCATCCGTGCGGCTTCAAGTGGGTCACCGAGGCGAAAGCCGAGCGTGGCGCCAAGCTGATGGTGGTCGATCCGCGGTTCAACCGCTCGGCGGCCATGGCAGACCACTATGCGCCGATCCGCGCGGGCTCCGATATCGCGTTCTTGTCGGGCGTGGTGAACTACCTGCTCAGCAATGACAAGATTCATAAGGAGTATGTGCGCAACTACACGAACGCTGCGTTCGTTGTGCAGGAGGGCTACGGCTTCGACGAAGGCCTGTTCACCGGCTACAACGAATCGAAGCGGACCTACGACCGCAGCACCTGGGATTACGAGTTCTCGGCCGACGGCTTTGCCGTGCGGGACATGACGCTCGAACATCCGCGCTGCGTCTACCAGCTCATGAAGAAGCACTTCGAGCGTTACACGCCCGAGCTGGTGGAACGTGTCAGCGGCACCCCGAAGGACAAGTTCCTGAAGGTGGCCGAATGGGTCGCCTCGACGGCCAATGGCGAGCGCGCCATGACGATCATGTACGCGCTCGGCTGGACGCAGCACTCCCACGGTGCGCAGAACATCCGGACGGCGGCGATGATCCAGCTGCTGTGCGGCAACATCGGTATCCCCGGCGGCGGCGTGAACGCATTGCGCGGTCACTCCAACGTGCAGGGCATCACCGATGTCGGCACGCTCACGGCGGCGATCCCGGGTTATCTGGCATTGCCGGCGGAATCCGAGCCGACGCTCGAGTCGCATCTGGGCAAGCGGACGTTCAAGCCGCTGCTGCCGAACCAGACCAGCTACTGGCAGAACTACAGGAAGTTCTATGTCAGCTTCCTGAAGTCCTATTTCGGCGCCAAGGCGACTCCCGAAAACGAATTCGGCTATCAATGGATGCCGAAGCTCGACACGCCCTACGATGCGTTGCGCATGTTCGACGTGATGCATCAGGGCAAGACGACTGGCCTGTTGTGCCAGGGCTTCAATCCGCTGATGTCGATTGCCTACTCCGGCAAGACGGTCGCAGCGTTGTCGAAGCTCAAGTTCCTCGTCAGCATGGATCCGATCGAAACGGACACGGCGCGGTTCTGGGAAAATCACGGCGAGTACAACAACGTTGATACCGCCAAGATCCAGACTGAAGTGTTCATGCTTCCGGTCACGACCTTCGCCGAAGAGGACGGCAGCTTCACCAACTCCAGCCGTTGCATCCAGTGGAAGTGGCAGGCAGCCGACGCGTATTTCGAGGCCCGCAAGGACATCGAAATCCTGTCGGATCTGTTTACCCGCATCCGCAAGCTCTACGAGAAGGACGGCGGCAAGGGTAAGGACCCGCTGCTGGCGGTCGACTGGAGCTACAAGGATCCGATGCACCCGAGCGCCGACGAGCTGCTCAAGGAGCTCAACGGCAAGGCGCTGGTGGATCTGAAGGATGCCGACGGCAAGGTGGTTCGCGCTGCCGGTCAGCAACTCGCCAGTTTCGGCGAAATGCGCGACGACGGCTCGACCGACGGCTCGATGTGGATCTACACCGGCGTCTACGGACCGACGGGCAATCTCGCCCAGCGCCGTGAAAACACCGACCCCTCGGGTCTCGGTGTGTTCCCGACCTGGGGCTTCGCCTGGCCGGCCAACCGGCGCATCCAGTACAACCGTGCGTCCGCGGACCCGCAAGGCAAGCCGTGGAGCGACAAGAAGAAGTACATGTACTGGGATGGCCAGCGCTGGACCGGCCCGGACGTGCCCGACTACGTGCCGACCATTCCGCCGGAGCGGGCGACTGGCCCGTTCATCATGAACCAGGAAGGCGTGTCGCGCCTTTGGGTTCGCGGCTTGATGGCTGACGGTCCGTTCCCGGCGCACTACGAGTCGTTCGAGTCGCCGCTTGCGGCCAACCCGATCTTCCCGAAGATCCGGGGCAATCCGGTGGCGCGGGTGTTCAACAACGACATGGAAATCTTCGGCAGCGCCAAGGACTTCCCGATCGTTGCGACCACCTATCGTCTGGTGGAGCACTTCCACTACTGGACCAAGAGCGTCCACGCGAACGCGGTCATCCAGCCCGAGTTCTTCGTGGAAATTTCCGAGGAACTGGCCAAGGAAAAGGGGATCAAGCCCGGACAACTCGTCCGTGTCTGGTCGAACCGCGGCCAGGTCAAGGGCAAGGCGGTCGTCACCAAGCGGATGATCCCGCTCAAGGTCGACGGAAAGATCGTCCACCAGGTCGGTCTGCCGCTCAACTTCGGCTTCATCGGCGAAACCAAGAAAGCCTCGCCGATCAATTCGTTGACGCCGCCGGTCGGTGACGCCAACTCGCAGACGCCGGAGTTCAAATCGTTCCTCGTCAATATCGAACCCGTTCCGGGTCCGGTGGCTTAAGGGGAGGGCAACAGCATGTTTCAGCCAATTGCAAACCCCACCACCAAGCCGGTCGCGCCGAAGTTTGGCGATAAGGATCTGATCCGCCGGTCCGCT
>JAHCKB010000434.1 GCA_026125985.1 Bradyrhizobium sp. | reverse complement strand
CTTCACCGGCGCCACCGCGGGTATTCGCGGCGGCGCGAACTTCTCGGCCTTCGCCTCGGCAAAATTCGCCTTGCGCGGGCTGGCGCAATCGCTGGCGCGCGAGTTCGCCCCGAAGGGCGTCCATGTCGCGCATCTCGTGCTCGACGGCCTGATCGACGAGGTTCAGACCGAGCGCCGCTTTGGGACAGCATCCGCCACCCGCATGTCGCCGCAGGCGATCGCGCAGGCCTGCCTCGATCTCACGACGCAAGATCCCTCGGCGTGGACGCACGAGATGGATCTGCGCCCGTTCTCGGAGCGTTTTTGAGGAAGCAACATGTCCAATGAACTCGTCAATGCCGACTTCACCCGACGCGTCGTGATCGCGACCGATACGCTGCCCTGGATTGCCTCGCCGCAGGCCGGCGTGGAGCGCCGCCTGCTCGATCGCATTGGCGGCGAAGTCGCGCGCGCCACCACCCTGGTCCGTTATGCCGCCGGTTCGGCATTCCCCGCCCATCAGCATGCCCTGGGCGAGGAGTTTCTGGTGCTCGACGGCATATTCTCCGACGAGCACGGCGACTATCCGAAAGGAACCTATGTCCGCAACCCACCCGGCAGCCGGCACGCGCCGCGGACGGAGCCGGGCTGCACCATCATGGTCAAGCTGCGGCAGATGCCGCCGACGGAAACCGGGCGCGTCGTGATCGACACCTCCGCCGCGCGGTGGGCCGATGACACCGCCGGGCTCGCCAGGCTGCCGCTGCATGCGGCGGCGGCCACCGGCGAACAGGTGGCCCTGGAGCGGCTTGCGCCCGGCGGCAGCGTTCCCGATGTCGACTGCCCCGGCGGCGAAGAGATTTTCCTGTTGTCCGGCCGGCTCAAGGACGAATATGGGAACTATGGGCCGGGCACCTGGATCAGGAACCCGGCCGGATTCCGGCGCAGCCTTTCCTCACCCGAGGGCGCAACCTATTGGGTGAAGCGAGGTCATCTGCGCCCGACCGCGTGACGGGAAGGCGATGACGACAGCGACGAGGCAGAGATCGGAGACCGCCGAGCAGATCCTCGATCTCGCCGAGACGCTGATCCAGACCCGCGGCTACAGCGACTTCAGCTATCAGGACATTGCGGATGCGCTCGGTATCCGCAAGGCCAGCATTCACTATCACTTCCCGTCCAAGGCCGATCTCGGCGTCGCCGTGGTCAACCGCTACATCGACCGCTTCGACGCCGCGCTGGCACAGGTCGCAGGTGACGAGTCGCAATCGTCGATGGCGATGCTCAATCTTTATGTGCAGCCCTACCTGCAGTTCGCCCGTACCCCGGACCGGGTCTGCCTGTGCGGCGCCCTGGGAGGCGAAATTCCGGCGCTGCCGGAAGAATTGCGCGCGCGGGTCAGCCACTTCTTCACGACCCACCAGGCCTGGCTGACGAAACTCCTGAAGCGCGGCGTGGCGCGCGGCGAATTTCATCTTCCGGCGCCGGCGCCAAAGGTCGCGCGAGCGATTTTCGGGGCGCTGCAGGGCGCGCTGCTGGTCAAGCGCGCCACCGGCGACATCTCGCAGATCAACGACGTCATCGCCGTCATAAAGCTGCAGCTCGCCGGCCCCGCATAGGCCGCACAACCGTACGAATGCGGACAGTTTTCCAGAGCCGCGGCGCAATTTTCCACGGCCAGATTCACGTTCACGGTCTGGACTCTTACCCGCCGAGTCACGTTGGGACTATTCTCTTTTGATTCGGGCACGGTGGGGGTAGCGCCGGGCCTGAATTCTTGCGTTCCTCTGGGGCAAATCATGTCGGGCGTAGTCGCGACAATGCGTCGAACCCTGCTGTCGTGCACCTCATTGGCGCGCAACGGCCTGATCGGACTCGCGTTTTCGTGGCTGCTGCCTGCGGGCACCGCGGCGGCCGCCGACCTTGCGATCACCGACGCCCTCGCCGCATGGCTCGATCTCAACCACCAGGAATTCGCCGTACTCGCAACCGCGATGGCGCTGCTCGGCTTTTCCGTGGTCTCCGCGATCCTGCTGATGCGCAACCGCACGCGCGCGGCCAGCAACGAAGCCAAGCTGCGCGTCCAGATCAATGAATTGACGGCGCAGACCGATCGGCTGAGCGCGTTGCTGTTCGCCGAGCCGCAGGTGCTGATCTCCTGGCCCGCAGGCGACGACAGGCCGCGGATCAGCGGCGATTTCTCGCTGCTGTTGCCGGAGGGTCTGCAGCAGTCGCCGCAGCGCGTCCTCGCCTTCGGCTCGTGGCTGCCGGCCGAGTCTGCCTTGCAGATGGATCGCGCGGTCGACGCCCTGCGCGAGAAGGGCGAGGGATTTCTGCTCAATCTCGCGACCTCCGCCGGCCGCGCGGTGGAGGCCATGGGCCGCGCCACCGGCGGTCAAGCCATTGTCAGGATTCGCGAACTCTCCGGCGTTCGCCGCGACCTCGCCGAGGCCAATTTGCGCTACAGGACGCTGCTGGCGGAAACCGAGCTGCTGCGCGATTTCGCGGATGCCACCCCCTGGCCGATCTGGGCCAAGGACCCGCAGGGCGTGCTGCGCTATGCCAACCCGGCCTATGCGAGGGCGACCGAAGCCAATGGCGTTGCCGACGCGCTTCAACGCAACCTCGAATTCCTCGAAAGCGACCAGTGCGCCGACATGAGCCGGGCGCTCAACGACAACTCCACCTATTCGGCGCGGCTGCCGGTGGTGCTGAGCGGCGAACGCCATACCTTTGACGTGCAGGCGATGAAGTTTCAAAGCGGTAGCGCTGCGATCGCCGTCGACGCCAGCGAGGTGGCGCAGTTGAAGGCGGCGCTGCAGCGGATGTCGCAGGCGCACCGCCGCACGCTCGACCAGCTTTCATCGGGCGTGGCGGTATTCGACGCCAGCCGCAGGCTTGCCTTCTACAACGAATCCTATCGCCGGCTCTGGGACCTCGATCAGGCCTTCCTCGACTCTCATCCCGACGATTCGAGCGTGCTCGATCGCCTGCGCGCCAACCGCAAGCTGCCGGAGCAGCCGGATTTCCGCGCCTGGAAGGCCAAGCTGCACGAGGCCTATCGCGCGGTGGAATCGGAAACCTACACCTGG
>JAHCKB010000433.1 GCA_026125985.1 Bradyrhizobium sp. | reverse complement strand
CAGGCCGCCGATCGAAGAGACGATGATGATCGAGCCATCCTTGCGCTCGATCATCTGCGGCACCACCATGGAGATTAGCCAGTTGTTGGCGACGATGTTGTTGTCGAGGATCTTCCTGAACTGGTCGTCGGAAATGCCGGCAAGCGGACCGTAATAGGGATTCGACGCGGCATTGCAGACCAGAACGTCGATCCTGCCGAAAGCACGATTGCTCTCGTCGACGAGGTTCTGCATGTTTTCCTTGGACGAAATGTTGGCGGGGATCGCGACCGCGGTGCCCTTACCGAACTTGTCGTTGATCTCCTTGGCGACCTGGTCGCAGACATCGGCCTTGCGCGAGGAAATCACCACTTTGGCGCCGTGCTCGGCCATCCGCTCGGCGATGGCCCGGCCAATACCGCGCGTCGAACCGGTGATGACGGCAACCTTACCCTTCATGTCGAACAAGCTCATGTCTCTCTCCCAGATACGCTTCCGGCCGGGCCGGTTTTCAAATTTGATTCCGGGCCTGGTCCTTCGGACCATCCCGAAATGATTCAGCTCAGGCAAGTTTCGTCTGCATCACTTCCGGCCCCGCCGGCTGATGCATCGCCGCATGCGCGGCGTCCGCCATCCATGGCTGCTGGTTGACCATCGGCAGCCGCCAGACGCTGCGGCCGTTGTCGGCGAAGTGATCGAGCCGCGTCACCGAGCAATTGTCGACATCGAAGGCGAGCCCCTTGTCGGGTTGACCGCCGAGGGCAAAACCGACCGCCGCCCTGATGGTGCCGCCATGCGCCACTGCGATGACATCCCTGCCCGCCTCCGCTGCGGTGATGCGCGCGATGGCGTCGCAGGTACGGTTATAGAGATCCATGAAACTCTCGCCGCCCGGCGCGGGCTGATCGATCTCGGCGAACCAGTGGCTGCCGAGCGGAAGACTTGCCAGGAACGCCTTGCGGTTCATGCCCTGCCACTGCCCGAGATTCTGTTCGGCAAACGCGGCCTCGCGGGCCATCGTTGCGGGCTTCGGAAACCCGGTGGCCCAGATGGCCTCCGCCGTCTGATGCGTCCGTTTCAGGCTGCTCGCATACCAGACCGCGTTGCGAGGAAGGATCTTGGCCACTGCCTCGAACACTTCCGTGTCACTACAGTCGCATTCGATATCTTTCTGGCCGTAGATATTGCCACCGTCGCTGCGCACTGGCGCGTGCCGTATCCACCACCAGCGCGTGACCGCAACCCCAGCCTTGCTGTTGGACATCCAGTAATCCCTTCAATAGTGTCGTCCTACGTCAGAGCACACACCGTCTCAAGTGACTTTGCCGTTTGAAATCTTGTTTGAAATTCCGTCGCGCGGCAAGCGTGCCCGCGTGACACTGTCATGGAGAAACTCATGGGCCGCCTCGAGGGCAAATCTGTCGTGATCACCGGCGCCGGCAGTGGCATCGGGCGGGCGGCTTCGCTGCTGTTCACGAAAGAAGGCGCCAGACTGATCGCGGTCGACAAGACCGAAGGCGTCAAGGAGACGGCCAGGCTCGTGAGCGAAGCCGGCGGCACCGTGGAAGCAGTGATGGCGGACGCGGGCAACGAGGCCGATGTGAAAGCGTTTATCGACAAGGCGGTGGCGAAATACGGCAAGCTCGACGTGATCTGGGCTAATGCCGGCATCAGCGGCGGGCTCGTCCCGCTTCTGGAACAGACCGTCGAGCAATGGCAGGAAATCCTGCGCGTCAACCTGATCGGTCCTTTCCTCGCCGTCAAACACGCCATCCCGCACATGACGCGGCAGGGCTCCGGCTCGATCGTCTGCACCGCTTCGGTCGCGGGCCTGAAGGCCGGCGCCAGCGCCCATCCCTACGCCGCCAGCAAGGCCGGCGTTATCAGCCTGGTGCAGACCACCGCCTATTCGCTGTCTGGCACGGGCGTGCGCATCAACGCCGTGTGCCCCGGCCTGATCGAGACCGGTATGACCAAGCCGATCTTCGACAATGCCAAATCGCGCGGCACCGATCACAAGATTGGCCAGCTCAATCCGCTCAAGCGCGCCGGACAACCGCATGAGCTCGCCGCGATGGGGCTCTTCCTCGCAAGCGACGAGGCCTCCTATGTCAACGGACAGGCCTTCCCGGTGGATGGCGGACTGACGGCATCGATGCCGTATGCGGGCAAGCCGGCTTAGGCAGGCTCGGCAGCGCGCTCCCCAGCCGTCCCGGCGAACGCCGGAACGGCTCCATGAAATGAACTCTACGCTGCCGCCACGCTTCAGCCCACTTTCCCCAGCGCCGTGTTCAAGGTCGGGCTCGGGCGCATCACGGCTTCGCACTTCTGCGCACTGGGCAGGTAATAGCCGCCGATGTCGACCGGCTTGCCTTGGACGGCTGCGAGTTCGGCAACGATCTTCGCTTCGTCGCGGGCCAGCGTCTCGGCCAATTGCTTGAATTGCGCCTGCAAGGCGGCGTCCTCCGTCTGCGCCGCGAGTTCCTGCGCCCAGTACAACGCGAGGTAAAACTGACTGCCCCGGTTGTCGAGCTCGCCGGTACGCGGCGACGGCGACTTCTTGTTGTCCAGCAGTTTGCCGGTAGCGGCGTCCAGCGTCCTGGCCAGCAGCTTGGCTTTCGGATTACCCGATTTCAGGCCGAGGTCTTCCAGGGAAACGGCCAGCGCCAGGAATTCGCCCAGCGAATCCCAGCGCAGGTGGTTCTCTTCGACAAGTTGCTGCACATGCTTGGGCGCGGAGCCGCCGGCGCCGGTCTCGTACATTCCGCCGCCGGCCATCAGCGGTACGATGGACAACATCTTGGCCGACGTGCCCAGCTCCATGATGGGGAACAGATCGGTCAGATAGTCGCGCAGAATGTTGCCGGTGGCGCTGATGGTGTCGAGGCCGCGGACCACGCGCTCGAGCGTGTAGCGCATGGCGCGCACCTGACTCATGATCTGGATGTCCAGGCCCGTCGTATCGTGCTCGTGCAGGTACATCTTGACCTTGGTGATGAGCTGCGCCTCGTGCGGTCGATAGGGGTCGAGCCAGAACAGGACCGGCATGCCCGAATGACGGGCGCGGGTGACGGCAAGTTTCACCCAGTCGCGG
>JAHCKB010000432.1 GCA_026125985.1 Bradyrhizobium sp. | reverse complement strand
CCTGAACAGGAAGGTTTGAAACATGGCTACACCGACAGTTGCCGCCAATGCCTATGCCAGCCTCGCCAAGATCATCGACCAGACGGGCGCCGGCAAGGGCGCCGAAACCGGCGGTCCTTCCTTCAGCGCGGTGCTCAAGGATGCCATCGGCAATGTCGTGGAGGCGGGCAAGAAGTCCGACGCCCAAAGCATGGCAATGGCCTCCGGCAAGGCCAACGTGATGGACGTGGTGACGGCGGTGGCGGAAACCGACGTGGCGGTCTCGACGCTGGTTTCGGTGCGAGACCGCGTGATCCAGTCCTACGAAGACATCATGCGGATGCCGATTTGATTTCTGTGACGAGATTCCCAGATGCGCAATTGCGCATCTGAGGTTCGATGCTTCGCATGGGAATGACGAAGTGAGATTGGAGCAAGAAGAATGACCGGCCCCGAAACTCTCGACGTCGCGCGCGATGCGATCTGGACCATCGTCGTGGTGTCTTCGCCGCTGATGGTGGTCGGTCTCGTGGTCGGCGTGGTGGTGTCGCTGTTCCAGGCGCTGACCCAGATCCAGGAACAGACGCTGATCTATGTGCCGAAGATCATCGCGATTTTCGTGACACTGCTATTGGCGCTGCCTTTCATGGCCGATTCCATGCACGGCCACATGATGCGGATATCGTCGCGAATCATCGGCGGATGATGCACTCTCCATGAGTCATGCGCGTCGACATCTCGGTCCTGCCTGCACTCGCTGCGACCTTCATGCTGGTCTTCGCCCGCATCGGCGCAATGGTGATGCTGTTGCCGGGGTTTGGCGAGGTCAATATTCCGACCCGCATCAAACTCTCGATCGCGCTTCTGCTCACGCTGATCATCCTGCCGCTGCATCGCGCGGCCTACCAGATCGACATGAGCTCGCTGATGCCGCTGCTGGTGCTGATGCTGCACGAGATTGTCGTGGGCACCGTGCTCGGCGCAACCGCGCGGGTGACGCTGTCGGCGTTGCAGGTCGCCGGATCCGTGATCGCGCAGCAACTGGGGCTCGGCTTCGTCACCGCGATCGACCCCACGCAGGGGCAGCAGGGGCTGCTGATCGGCAACTTCCTCACCATCCTCGGGCTGACGCTGCTGTTCGCCACCGACAGTCATCACCTGGTCATCGCGGCGCTGAACGAGAGCTATCGCATCTTCGCGCCTGGCCAGGTCTTTCCGGGCGGCGACGTTGCGGCGCTGGCGACGCGAGCCTTCGCGGCGGCGTTCAAGATCGGCATGCAGCTCTCGGCGCCGTTCCTGGTGTTCGGCCTCGTCTTCAACATCGGGCTTGGCGTGCTGGCGCGGCTGATGCCGCAGATGCAGGTCTATTTCGTCGGCGTTCCGCTGTCGATCCTCGCGGGCTTCCTGATCCTCGGGCTGGTGATATCGGCCTTGATGGGAGCCTTCCTCGATTACTTCGTCGGCGTGATGCATCAGCTCACGCCGCTGCGATGAGGTGATCGATGGCCGATGACAACGATGCCGAGCGCACAGAGGACCCTACCCAAAAACGTCTCGATGACGCGCTTCAGAAGGGCGATGTCGTCAAGAGCCAGGAAGTCAATACCTGGTTCATCATGGCCGGCGCCACACTCGTGCTCTCGACCTTTTCCAGCTCGATGGGCAGCGGCATTCTCACGCCGATGCGAAACCTGATCGCCAATTCCTGGATGATCCGCACCGACGGGCCGGGTCTGCTGGCGCTGCTGCAGCACATCGAATATGCCCTGATCGTTGCGATCGGCGTTCCCTTCCTGATGCTGATGCTGGCTGCCATTGCCGGCAACATGATCCAGCATCGGCTGGTATGGTCGGCCGAATCGCTCAAGCCGAAGTTGAACAAGATTTCCCCCGGTGCCGGCTTCAAGCGCGTGTTCGGCAAGCAGGCGGTGGCCAATTTCGCCAAGGGGCTGTTCAAGGTGGCGGCGCTGGGCACTGTCATGACGATGGTGCTGTGGCCGGAGCGCCATCGGCTGGAAGCCATGGTGCATTTCGACCCCGCTGCGTTGATGGGCGTGACCACGGGCCTCACCCTGCATCTACTCGGCGCGGTCGTCGCCATGCTCGCGGCGGTCGCCGTCGCCGACTACTTCTTCCAGTACCGGCAATGGTACGAGCGGCAGAAGATGACGCTCCAGGAGATCAAGGAAGAATACAAGCAGTCCGAAGGCGATCCCCACATCAAGGGCCGCATCCGCCAGTTGCGCCAGCAGCGCATGAAGAAGCGCATGATGGCCGCGGTTCCCAAGGCGAGCGTCGTCATCACCAACCCGACCCACTATTCGGTGGCGCTGGCCTACGACCGCGGCATGGCCGCGCCGGTCTGCGTCGCCAAGGGCGTCGACAATGCCGCATTCAAGATCCGCGAGATCGCCAAGCAGCACGACATCCCGATCGTCGAAAACGTGCCGCTGGCGCGCTCGCTCTACGCCACCGTCGATATCGACGAGGAAATCCCGGTCGAGCACTACCATGCGGTGGCTGAGATCATCGGCTTCGTGATGCGGCTCAAGCGCGGGTTTTCGTCACGAAACTAGAGGATTTTCAAGCGAAGTAGACCCCGGTTCTTGTCAAGAAAGCGGGGAATGGGGGAGGCAAATCCCCGCAAAACACCGAATAAATGCCTGATGGGCTTGCGTTTACCGGCCCGATTCAGGCACTCCATGAATCAGCGAAAGCGCAGGCCGTGTCTCTTTATATGTCCGCCGAGACCCACAACGAATTCCAGCCCGAGCCGGCCGCCGTCCCTGAGCCGGCGCGGCGGGGCAGCATCATCCTGGTGCTACTGGTGGCCGCCGCCCTGGTCGGAATCGCTGTCGCCCTGATGACGCTTGGCCGCGTTCATGCCCAGCCCTACATCCTCGGGCTGCTGGCGGTGCTGGCGATGGTCGGGCTGTTCAACCTGTTCGCCTTTGCCGCCGGTATCGTCCGCTTCGCCGACCGCAATGCCGACAACCCGATCATCAGCCGTATCGCCGATCATGCCTTCGACGGGCTCGCGGTCACCGACCCGCGAGGACACGTCGTCTATTCCAATGCGGCCTATCTGACGCTCA
>JAHCKB010000431.1 GCA_026125985.1 Bradyrhizobium sp. | reverse complement strand
TGGCCGGGCACAGCCTTCTGAACCGCCTCCAGCCGACGTGAGATAGTGTCCGGCGAGCCGACGAGCAGCTCGGGCAGGCCCTGCCCGAACGGGGTGGCCCATTGGTCCCAAAACCACCGCATGTCCTCGAGCTGGGCGTGCGCTTCGGCATCGGTGGGCGCGCAAATGAAGATGCCGCCCCAGGCCGTCGCGTGGCCGGGCTTGACGGCTCGGCCGTGCTTCGCCGCCTCGTCGTGATAGGCGCGATTGAGCTGGCTGTAGAAGTCGAGCTTGTCCGTCAAGACGATCGGCTTGCCACCGTACTTCGCCCAGAACAACGCCGTGCGCATTGAGGCGGCGAAGCCGCCATAGAGGGGCGGATGCGGCGTCTGCAGCGGACGCGGTGCGATGCCGACCTCGTTAATGTGCATGTCCGGGGCGACGCCCTGCCCGTAGGTCGTGTAGACGCCGTGCGGATGCGGATTGACCATACCGACCGGCGGGAAGTTCCAGTACCGCCCACGATGGCTGAAGGTATCGTGCGTCAGCGCCTTGACCACGACGTCGACGAACTCGCTGAAATATTCCCGGTTGGCTTCATCGGCCGGCGAGTCCTTGTTCCACGGACCGACCGCGTGGAGATCCTCGCGCACCTTGAAATTCTCCACCCATCGAGCCTGATAGCCGCGCACCAAGCCGACGCCGAAGCGGGCCCCCAGCATGTGGTCCATGGTGGCGATGTCCTCGGCAACGCGCAGCGGATTGTGCGTAGTCGAAACGAAGCCGCAGGTGATGACGCGCAGCCTCTTCGTGTGCTTGCCGAGCCACATTCCCATCAGCCGAGGGTCGTTCGAGATCTCGAAGCCCTCGATCTGCAAATGGTGCTCGGGATGGCCGAAGCCGAAATACCCGGCATCGTCGGCATACCGCGCGTACTCCGCGATCTCGTCCAGCATGCGCTGGTACAGCTCCGGCTTGCGGCCGGCCATCCCGCCTTCGAGTTCAGCCCGCCGGCCGACCGTGCAATAGATGAACAGGCTGAACTTCATGATGATCCCTCACGGCTCGGAAGCGATCCGCCGACAATTGATGCCGTGTCTCAGGACGAGAAGCAGCGGCCAGTTAGGCAGCGAGCCTGTAAAGGTCCGCCACGTTGTCGCGCAGGATACGCTGACGCTGTCCTGCGTCGAGATGGGCGGTCTGCTCGGCGATCACATCCTTGCTCCACGGCCAGGTCGAGTCGCTATGCGGGAAGTCGTTAGCCCACATCAGCTGATGCGGCGCCAGCATGTCGGCAAGTTTGAACGCGACGAAATCGTCCTGGAACGTCAGGCTGATGTTGTCGCGGAAATATTCCGACGGCAGGCGCGGCAGCTCCTGTCCCTTCATCCAGTAGCGGTGGCGCTTGTAGGCGTGATCCATGCGGTACATGAAATGCGGCGCCCAGCCGGCATCGGCCTCGACACACACCACCTTGAGTTTCGGATGACGGGCGAACACGCCGCTGAATATCAGCATGCCCATGATGTCTTGACAGCCGCGAATGATCGACAGGAACCCGTTGATTTTGGGGCCACGGTGCTGATTGATGCTGTCGCTGCTCGACGTCAGGATGTGCCACGACAACGGAATGTCGAGAGCGACGGCGGCCTCCCAAAGGGCATCATAGGAGGGGTTGTCATAGTCGAGTTCGCCGGGATTGCCCGGCATCATGACGCCCTTGAATCCCATGGCCTTGATGCGTTCGAGATCGGCGACGCCTTCCTTGATGGTGCGGATCCCCGTTTGACCGATGCCGATCAGCCGGTCGGGGGCATGTGCCGTGTACTGCTGGAGCCAGCGATTGTAGGCGTCGAAGCAGGCCTTCTTGTAATCTTGGTCGGGGTGGTTGCAGAGGACCATGCCGACGGTTGGATAGATGATTTCCGCGCCGACGCCGTCCTTGTCCTGATCGGCAAGACGGGCGGCCGGATCCCACCCGCCGCGATGCAGGTCCTCAAAACGCGCACCGCCGATGCGGATGCTGCTGGGCTCGACGCCCGCCGCAGCAACCAAACCCATCGGGATGGTCTGTTTCATGCCTTCAACGACGTAGATGTCGCCGTACTTTGGATCGCGCACGACATGGGGTGCACGGTCGCGGTAGGCGGGTTCGATGTGCTCGCGATAGCAATCCGGCGGTTCGGTGATATGCGAATCTGCGGAAATCGGAAGCTGTGTCATGGTCATCTCCTCGCGTAGTACAGTTGTTCAATCGAGATTAATTTCAAGCAATTGAAACGGGCGCCTTGCTATGGAATCGGCTGCCCATATGGCCCAACCTGGCCACATGCTTCCTGGAGCCCGAGTGCCTCGTGGACCGAGCGATGGAAATGCGCCAATGCGGGTTCGTTGCGGCCGAACAACAGACGGTCCTGCGCGCCGGAATGGAAGCCACGCTGCATGTCCTCACCCAGCGGGAAATCCTCCTTCTCCACCGTGTCGAGCAGGAGCTTCATGTTGCGATCCCAATGGCGCTTCGCCTTGTCGGTGAGCGCCGGCTCCGGGATGTAGAGCGACGCATGCATCACGCTCTCGTCCGGAGTGTTCCCGGGGAAGACCCGCCACGTCTCCATATGGTCCCCCTGCCAGACCAGCACGGTGTTGGGGAACAGCTCATAGACGACGGCAGTGTGCTTCAGCACGTCCCACTCGTGTTCCGGTGTCTCGCGCAGCGTCTCAAAACCGGCGCGCGGCACCGCCATTCGAAGGTTCCGGCCATAAGGATCGAAGGAGGTTTGTGCCCCCAGAAGCAGCGACGAGATCGTGTTCCGATGCAGAACCTTGATATGGTAGCCTTCCAGGAACGTACCGATGACGAGCTTCCAGTTCATCGCTCGCCGCAGCGTGCGCGTCTCGTAGTGGCTGTAGCGCTCGAACCTATACGCCGCCATCTCCGGCGCGAGAGTGCCCAGCAAGGCATCGGGGTCGAAGGGCTCTTCGCCACCCGGCCGCACCCAGATGAAGCCGTTGCGTTCAACTGCCGCCAGGCGTCGAAGGCCATGCGTGGAGCGGTCGACCTCGCCGAACGCGTCGGCTTCCCGAACGCCGAGCAAACGTCCATCGAGGCCGTA
>JAHCKB010000430.1 GCA_026125985.1 Bradyrhizobium sp. | reverse complement strand
TTGCAGCGGCTTCCCGACGGCGGCGCGGTGGGACCTGCGGACGCGCTGATCATGGCGCGCTCGGGCCTTGAACGCGTCGGATTGGCCGGCCGCATCGCCTATGAATTCTCGGTACGCGAAATGCTTCCGGCGGTGGGGCAAGGTATCGTGGCGGTTGAATGCAGCGCGCGCGATTTTGCCACGCGGCAGACGCTGTCATTGATCGACGACCCCATAGCGCACGCCTGCGCCGATGCCGAGCGTGAAGTGCTGTGGGTGCTCAACGGCCACTGCAATTCGCCGATCGCAGGCCATGCCGAGATCAGGGGAGCGGACATGTCGATTACCGCCTCGGCGCTCGATCACGCCGGCAGCCGTATCATCGAGACATCCCGCTCCGGTGCCGCCGACCGCCCGCGCGAACTCGGCCGCGCCGTCGGGCTGGAACTGCTGGCCAAAGGCGCCGCAGAGATCATCGAGCGCAGTCGGCCGGACTAGGGCGTGTACTCACCAATCTGGGATTGTCTGTTTTTCGGGGGCGTAGCAGACATGGCCTGACCGGCGCGGAAAGGTCTGCGCCTGACCTATGGCGGACATTGGCTGCCCCGCGTCAGCGGTTTCTCCCCAGAGGGAAGCAAACACAACATTCAAGCGAAAGTATCCGCCGCGAAAATGCCCGTCGCGCGCGTCGCCTATTTGGTCAGGCAGCTCTTATCATCTCCGCAAATCGTCGAACTGCTTCGGTCAGCCGGCCGGTCTCTCCGCTCAGCGTTTCCGACGCGCCGCGTACCTTGTCGGCTGCAGTACCAGTTTCGACCGCGCCGCGGTTCACTTGCTGGATATTGCTGACGACTTCGTCGCTGCCGCTGGCGGCCTCCTGCACACCTCGGGCGATTTCCTTGGTCGCTGCGCCCTGCTCCTCTACGGCTGCAGCGATGGTCGCTGAAATCTCGGAGATGCGCGTGATCGTGCCACTGATCTCCTGAATCGCCGCAACCGAATCTCCCGTCGCGGCCTGCATTTGCGTGATCTGGTTGCTGATCTCGTCGGTAGCCTTGGCCGTCTGGGCCGACAGCGCCTTGACTTCGGAGGCCACCACCGCAAAGCCCCGGCCGGCCTCGCCCGCGCGTGCCGCCTCGATGGTAGCGTTGAGCGCAAGCAAGTTGGTCTGCTCGGCAACTGCCGTAATCATTTTCACGACTTCGCCGATGCGGCCCGCAGCGCCCGAAAGCGCGGCCACCAGGTCGTTGGTGCGCTGCGCCTGACCGACCGCCGCGGTAGCGATGCGGTTGGCTTCCTCGACCTGGCGACCGATTTCGCTGACGGAAGCCGCCATTTCCTCCGATGCAGCTGCCGCGGAACCGACGCTCCTTGACGAATTCTCCGAGACGACGGCGACGCTTTCCGAAAGCGTGCGGGTCGAGCGAGCGGAATCTCCCAGCGCGGCGGCCGCAGCCTCGATATCGGCGGACACCGAGGAGACGGCAGCCACGACGCTGCCCACGGTAGTCTCGAACTCGGCAGCCACTCGAGCAAACTGATCCTTGCGCTCCTGCTCGGCACGCGCGCGCTGGGCGGTCTCGCCGGCCTCCATATCGCGAACACGCACGGCGTTGTCCTTGAACACCTCCACGGCATGCGCCATCGCTCCAATCTCGTCCTGGCGCGAAGCGGAAGGAATGGCCGCATTGAGATCGCCGCCGGCCAGCCGCTCCATGGCGGATGTCATGGCGCCGATAGGGCGCACGACGCCCAGCGCCATGCCGAGAAGGCCGCCGCAGATCACGAGGACAACGAGCGCCGACACGCTCCAAACCGCGATGGAAAGGGTGCTGACCGTCGATGCTGCGCTCGCCTCGGTGGCCGCGTTCGCGTCGGTGGTCTTCTTGACGAGTTCGTCAATGATGGCCCGATGCGCCTTGTAGGCGGCAGCGGCCGCCTCGTAGGCCCTGGCTGAGTCGTCGGCCTTCCCGGCGGCGAGCGCCGGCAACAGTCCTCCCTCGACCGCCTTCCAGAAATTCTGGACTTCGGCGTTGGATTTTTCGATCAGCATGGACTTCAGCGCCGGATCGAGGTCGGACTTCGACCAGAATTCACGACGCTCGTCGTATTCCTTGTGGAGCTGGGCCAGCCGATCGCGGCGCGCCGCCAGCGAGGCTGGGTCTCGCATTGCCAGCGTCGCTTCGAGATAAGCCTCGATCACATATTCCGGCGGCGGCAGGATGTCAGCGACCAGATCGTTGCCGAGCTTGATCCGGTCGTAGAGCGGCCCGCCCACCTTGATCTGCTGCAGCGTGTAGTTGCTGGTGCCGATAATGGCTCCGAGTCCGAGAATGGCGGCAACGCCGAAAACAACGAGAGCGCGCGAAATTGTCAGACGGAATGACACGGCGAATTCCCCAAAAACCAGAAGAGTAACAACTGCTTTCTAGAGATTCGTAGTTAAGCCGCGGTTGCCGCTGCCTGCAAAAAAAATAGGCAAAAACCATGTTTTTCGCCGCTTTCAGCTACCTGAAATTGCTCGATGGCCCAGAGACATCTCTGGAGTCGCCTGACGCAATTGGTTGCGCAGGTCGCGGATCTGCTCGGCGGCTAGCGCGACAAGGAATTCCTTCAAAGCGCGACCACCTGCGAATTCGGCAGCCATCCTCGAGCGGTACCCGCAGTTGCTGAGCCTCACGCCCATGGGCGAACTGACACGTGCAATCTCCCAGCGCCACACATGCGGACGCGGGCCGTCGTCAAAGATAGCGATGAAATAGTCGGCTTCTTGCATCGATCCGGGCAAAGACCGTGACGCGGTCGCAAGCGACTCGTCGCAACTGCACCCAACTGAACACTGGAGACCTGAGACGTAGGTGATTCGCGATGCTGTGAAAATGCACTTTCCGATTAAACGGAATCCGTCTTCAACGCGGGAGCATGAGGAGATGCCTTGGCCCGGATCGAGTCTGTTGTTGGCCAGTTGGGCCACCGATGTCCGCTATTGGCCCGATTGTGTTGAAAAAGTCGAAAATAACGCCACCGCAAAAACTTCGCGGAGATCAGCTCGGAGCGGTCTCTGGCAAGAGAATCCCTCGTCGTGAAGCTACGTAGATCGCCGAGCGGTTTTGCCCAAGTTT
>JAHCKB010000043.1 GCA_026125985.1 Bradyrhizobium sp. | reverse complement strand
TAGGTGCTCCGTCCGGCGCCAGGATCAGCTTTCGTCCGCCACGTTTGCGAATAGCGAAGGGTACCTTAATGGTCACGATGGCCGTCTCTCGCGACGGCATCACGCAGCCCTCCGGAGGTCGCCGAGTTGCTGGGCCAGATGGCCGAGCCCCTGCGTCCGCAGCCGCAGCTCGAGCCCATCGGGCTTGAGGTCAACCCTCTGAACTAGCAGCTGCACGATGCGGGCTTGTTCAGCTGGGAACAGCTCCTTCCACAGCGGAGTCAGGCGCTCCAGCGCTTCGCGGACCGTCGCCTCCGGCAGGTCGGCACCTTCCGCCTTCGCAGCGCGCCACGTGGCCATGACAACCTCCGGCGACTTGAGAAGCTCCCGGAGCTGCTCGATGACCGCTGCCTCGATGGCGGCCGCCGAGACGCGCCGGATCTGGGTATCCGAGATCTCACCCTTCAGCGCCGCCTGGCAGACGTAGTAGCGATAGAGCTTGCCGCCGCGGCAGGTGTGGGTCGGGCTCATGGCGCGGCCGCTCGGGCCGAACAACAGTCCCTTCAGCAGAGCCGGCGTCGACGCCCGCGAGCGACACGCGCGCGACCTTGGGCTCTCGCGAAGGATTGACTGCGCCTTTTCCCAAAGGGACTGATTGATGATCGGTGCGTGCTCGCCGGGATATGCGACGCCCTTGTGGACGGCGAGCCCGATGTAAACGCGGTTGCGCAGGATCCGGTAGAGCCCGCCCTTGTCGATGACTCGCCCTCGATGGCTGCGGACATCCTCGGCTCTGAGCTGCCGAGCAAGTGTGGTCGCCGAGCCAATCTTCAGGAACCGCTCGAAGATCATGCGGATGGTCGCGGCCTCAGCCTCGTGAATGACCAGCTTTCGGTTCTCGACCCGATAGCCCATCGGCACGAACCCACCCATCCACATGCCGCGCCTGCGCGAGGCCGCGACCTTGTCGCGGATGCGCTCGCCGATCACCTCGCGCTCGAACTGAGCGAAGGATAGCAGCACGTTCAGCGTCAGCCGCCCCATGCTGGTGGTCGTGTTGAACGACTGGGTGACGCTGACGAAGGTCACACCGGTCCGATCGAACACCTCGACCAGCCTTGCGAAATCCATCAGCGACCGACTCAGTCGGTCGATCTTGTAGACGACCAGGACGTCGACACAACCGCCCTCGATGTCGGCGAGGAGACGCTTCAAAGCGGGGCGTTCGAGCGTGCCGCCGGAGAAGCCGCCGTCGTCATATTGCTGGGCCAGCTCGACCCAGCCCTCGGCGCGCTGGCTGGCGATGTAGGCGCTGCTGGCCTCGCGCTGGGCGTCGAGGCTGTTGAACTCCATGTCGAGCCCTTCCTCGGTCGACTTGCGCGTGTAGATGGCGCAACGGAGCTTGCGGACGATCGGCTTCTTCATGCTGCGCTCCGCCGGTTCTTGAGGCCGAAGAAGACCAACCCGTTCCAGCGCGTGCCGGTGATCGCCCGGGCGATCGCCGAGAGCGACTTGTACGGCCGGCCCTGCCATTCGTAGCCGTCCTGCATCACCGTCACGGTGTGCTCGATGCCCTGGTAGGCGCGCAGGAGGCGCGTGCCGGCGATCGGCTGGTCGCTGCCGCGCACTTTCCGGACGGCGATGTTGCCACCGTCGAGCTGTTCACCCAGCTGCTCAAGCCGGCGCACCGTTTCGGGCTTCAGCCCGCCGTAGGCCAATTCCTGGATTCGGTACGCAAGACGGCTTTCGAGAAAGCGCCTGTTGTAGGGCGGGGGCGGGGTGTCGAACAACGCTCGCCACTGCTCCTTCAGCTTGGGCGTTGGCATCGCCTTCAGGGCGGCGACGCGGGCCAACACGGTGTCTTGTTGCTTCATGCCGTTCTCCGTTTCGGGGCGTCGGCATGACCGCTCTGGTCGGGCAGGAAGTCGACGGAACTGTCTCCACGGTCCGCAGATAGTCGACTGGACTTAGGGGCCTGGAGACGCATGACGCCGCGGGCGAGGAGGTCGCCGAGTTCGGCGAGGCGTTCTTTGGCTGTCAGCTGGTCTGGGTGGACAGGGTTCATGGTCGATTGGCGCGACCATGACGAGGCCGAGTTGATCAGAAAACTGAAATGCACTCACCAGCGAAGCGGTGCGGTGAAGAAGGAAGTTCAGCGTAGGTTCGCGTCAGTGGCGATGGGCGGTCGTCGGTTCAAGCCTGACGTTGAAGGAGAGGAAGCGATCGAACAGCGGCGACTTGCGATAGAAATGCGATGTCCCGAAACGCTGACCGGGAATCTCTTCTCGCCGGTACTCAAGCAGCCCAAACCACCATAGTGGACGGAGAATCCGTGCGTGCATTGCCATTGTTCCGGTGTCCCATTGTGCCTCCAGCACGCCATCGATCGGGATGGCGCACAAGCGTGTCAGGCGCTCGGGCGATTCCCAGTCGTTCGCAGCAACCGACAATGACCACAGCAGAACGCCGATGTCGTGCTGCGGCCAGTCGCCGTGCAAGCCCCGTCCAAAATAGCTAAGGTCGACGGTCCACATGGCGATGTGGAACAAGAGCGGCTGCAGAGCTTGCCGGGCGGGATCCTCGAGGACCTGCCGTCCGTCCGAGGTAATCTTCAGGTAGCCTTTTCGTTTGCGCACCAATCCGGCCGTTTCGACAACATGACGAACGAAGTGCAGCGGCGGAAAGTCCGGTTCGTTGATCACCTTCCCAAGTCGGAACCCCTCGGTCTTGTCGAACCCGGGCCAGGTGAACAGATCGCGCATCTCGGCCACGACACTGCGTAGCAGGTTGCCTGTGGCGGTTAGCTTCAGCCCGTGCCCGGCCGACGCCGAGTGGAGCAGGACCAGGGCGTTCCGAGCGACGGCCGATTGCCCGATCTCTTCGGCTGAAAAATCCACGGCAAGGCGAATAGCGCCGCCTCGTGGCGTAAGTGGAATACGGAGAGCGTCAAGGCTCGCCTGGTCTAGCAGTGTCCAGGCCGGCACGATCCCGCCAAGCCAATTTCGGACGGAAGGGTTCTGCAGCATGCCGGGCGCTACCACGGTGACGTCCTCATGACGCCAGGGCACGAGAGGCGACAGACGATGCGGCGAGCCATTCGTTCAACTTCGACCAGCGCCGGCGCCCGGAAACGTTCTTCACCGCGATGGCGACGGCTTTCTTCTGTCCCACGAGAACGACCAGCCGCTTGCCGCGGGTCACGCCAGTGTAGAGCAGGTTCCGCTGCAGCATGGCGTAATGCTGGATGAGGACCGGGATCACCACCGCAGGGTATTCCGAGCCCTGGCTCTTGTGAATCGTCGCTGCGTAGGCTGGTACCAGTGTGTCGAGTTCTCCGAATCCGAAGGTGACCGCGCGGCCGTCGAAGCTGGCAATCAGCTCGCCGGCGTCGGGGTCGACATCGTCGACGTAGCCGATGTCGCCGTTATAGACCTCCTTGTCGTAGTCGTTCTCGATCTGCATGACCTTGTCACCGGGCGCAAAGGTCCAGCCGAAGCGCTCGACCTTGCGCTCGCCGGCGGGGTTGAGGGCCTTCTGCAGTTCGATGTTGAGCGATCGGGCCCCGACGCCGCCGCGGTTCATCGGGCACAGCACCTGGATGTCGCGGATGGGATCGAGGCCGAAGCGCGCCGGGATCCGCGTTTTGACCAGTTCGACGATCCGCGGCACGGCGGATTCGGGATCCTCGGCCGGGACGAAATAGAAGTCGCTGTCGCCGACAGGCTTCGCGAGATCCGGCATAGAGCCCTGGTTGATCCTGTGCGCGCTGGAGATGATCCGGCTCTGGGCGGCCTGCCGGAACACCTCGGTCAGTCGAACGACAGGGACCGCCCTGGATGAGATTACGTCGGCCAGGACCTGACCCGGTCCGACGGACGGCAGCTGGTCGATGTCGCCCACGATCAGCAGCGCGGCCTCATCAGGAACGGCCCTCATAAGCGCCTGCATCAGCATGATGTCGACCATCGAGGTCTCGTCGATGACGAGCAGGTCGCAGTCGAGCGGATTGTCGGCATTGCGCTTGAAGCCGCCGCCCTTGGGATCGACCTCGAGTAGCCGGTGAATGGTTTTGGCTTCGAACCCGGTTGCCTCGGTCATGCGCTTGGCAGCGCGTCCGGTCGGCGCGCAGAGCAGCAGGTTGACGCCCTTTGCCGCCAGGATGCGCAGGATCGAGTTGACGATCGTCGTCTTGCCCACGCCCGGACCGCCGGTGATGACCAGGACCTTGGAAATCAACGCCAGCCGAATGGCCGCTACCTGGCTTTCCGCCAGTGACAAGCGGGTCTTCTGCTCGACCCAGGGCAACGCCTTGTCGGCGTCGATGTATGGCCAGGGAAGCCTGCCGTTCAGGATCTTCAGGATGCGCTCGGCAATCACCTTTTCGGCCCGATACAGGCCGGCAAGGAACACGCACGCCGTTTCGCCAACGGTCGCCGCGATCACGGCTCCCTCGGCCAGTTCGAGATCGAGCGCGGTCTGGACGAGTTCCTTTGGGACCTCGAGCAGCTCCACGGCCAGCGGCGCGAGCTCCTCAGTCGGCAGACCACAATGGCCGTCGTCCATCGCCTCGGTCAGGGCATAGGAAATCCCGGCGCGGACCCGGATCATCGCGGTCTTCTCGATCCCGAGCTTCACGGCGATCGCGTCGGCGGTCTTGAAGCCGATGCCGCGGATGTCGCGTGCCAGGCGATAGGGGTTTTCCGTCATGACCTGCACGGCGTCCGAGCCGTAGGTCTTGAAGATCCGCACGGCCCTGGCCGTTCCGACACCATGGCTGTGCAGGAACACCATGATCTCGCGGACGATCTTCTGTTCGGCCCAGGCGTCGGTGATCCGTTTGGCGCGCAGAACGCCGATACCGGTAACCTCGCGCAGCCGGTCCGGCTCGGCCTCGATTACGTCGAACACCTTCTCCCCGAACGCCTTGACCATCTTCCTGGCATAGACCGGCCCGATGCCGCGGATCATCCCCGAGCCCAGGTACTTCTCGATGCCGTCGATCGAGGCCGGGGCCGAGGTGCGCATGAAGCGTGCCTTGAACTGCTGGCCATGGGTGTGGTCGTTGACCCAGTCCCCCGACGCGGTGACCCATTCGCCGGGGGAGATGATGGCGGCGTGGCCTATGACCGTGATCAGGTCGCGATGGCCGCGCGCCTTGATGCGCAGAACGCAGAAACCATTCTCGGCATTGTGGAACGTGACCCGTTCGACAAGGCCCGCCAGCACTTCCTGAGTTGCGGTTTCCTGCATGAGCCTTCGTCAGCATTCAACGCGATGGGAGAGAGAATAGCGAGCCTCGATGGAGGTCGGTCAAGCAATACCCCTCGACAATGTCCTGGGCGACCCTGATGGTTACGCCCTGCTAAAGACCGGTGAGATCGCTCGCAGCGCAATCGAGTTCTAAGGCGCCACGGCAAGAGGGAACATGCTTTGGGGCGTGCACGGCACAAGGCCATAGACAGTCTACAACACAGGAGGGAAGTCCGATGACGACCAACCAAACGTACGTGAAAACTGAAGTGGTCGGCAGCTCGAGCAAGTCTGTCTCCGATGCCATCGAATCGGCGATAGCCACGGCATCGCGCACCCTCCGTAATCTGGAATGGTTCGAGGTGGTCGACGTCCGGGGTAGCATTCGGGACGATAAGGTCGCGAGCTATCAGGTCACGCTCAAGCTGGGGCTGCGGTATCAGCCGAAGGACTAGCAACGCGTTCGAGCGGGTGGCGATGCGCCCGGCGGAAAGTTGGAGGCCGGATCTTTTGCCGTGGCCACAGGCGGCATTGCTCGCCTAAGGCTACTCGGAAATGACTTCATCAACGGCGCCAGTGTCATCGCCGGATGCCGTCAGGCGGCGAGTGCCAAGCAGGTCGAGGTCGAGCGCGTCAACTTGGCTTCACCTGTGTCTATCTGCTGGGTCCTATCAGGCTGTCGCCGTCTGGTGCTCCGTCAATTGCTTTAGCTCAGTCAGAATGTCCTTGTGGTGGCGTTCCAGGTACCCGTGGACCTTCGTGTTTGCCAGCACGCGCCCCAGGTAGCCCTTGGCCAAAACCAGATCGAGGTGGTCTGAGCCGTAGGAGTCCTCTATCACGCGGAACTCCCGATCCAAGCTGGCCGACTCGCGTTGCATGATGGAGAGCTGCTCGTCTGTCACGCCGCTCGTCCTGGCACGTCGTCGGCGACCGACAACGAGCTGATCATCAGGCGTGCCGGCAAGAAGTGTCTTTGCGTAGCTCACCGTGTATTTGTTCATCACGGCCATTGCTTGAGCGACTTCGACCTGTCGCTCCGGCAGCATCTTCCTGAGCACGTCGAAGGCGTTGATCGAGACGTGCTTGTCTTCGAGGATCGCTGCGGCATCGGCGCTGATGCCATCCAGCAATCGGCGCTTTCGCCGAATGTGATCAATCTTGACGTGGAGGGCGGCAGCAATTCGATCTTCCGACGCACCAAGCTCGATCGCCCTCAGGATCATCTTGTGCTCCTGAATGATGGCCAGCCGATTGGTGCGCTTGTTGAAGGTGTATGCTTCATCATCGCTGCTGAGTAGGCAGACAGCATCCTGCTCGCCCAGCTCCTTCAAGACCTCGAGCCGAAGGTGTCCATCCACCACCAGGTACTTCCCCGGCGTCCGCTGATCGATGGCGATGGCCAGCGGCTCGATGAGCCCGACCTCGCCGATCGAAGCCGTGATCTGCGCGTATTTTCGGGAGCTTCGGACGGCATCGGTTACGGGCCGAAGCGTCGTAAGTTCATCGAGCGGGATTCGCATCGTGGCATCGCCAAAGGCCGCTACGACCGGTACGGGGTCCATTCCGTCAGGCATATTGGGTTCCTTGCAGACGCGTAGCCAAATTGCGTGGCAGGGTTTCTAGTCCTTCTTGGCGAAGCAGGGAGGCAAAGCCGTCATCGGTGAGAAGGCTGCGCAGGGCCTGCACAGCAAATGTCAATCGGTCCCGGGTCGCTTCCGCTTTTCGAACCATCTGGCGTTTGCGTTCCACGTCTTGCTGGTAGGTGCGGATCAAGGAGGTGGGCGACAAACGCGGCCCGCCTTTCTTGCCGGCTGGGCCGAAGCTCTTGCCGCGTCGCCGCCGCTGCTCAATCAATTGTCGAGCCAACGCGATCTTCCGACCTTTGAGGGCGCCACTTTCGTATGCTTGCTGCAAGGCCGCCTGGACCTCCTCATCGGGCGATTCAGCGATCTGCATGGCGACGCTGATCGGCATCGTGCCGCCTTCGACCGCCTTGAGGAGACGGTGCTCGCCGGTCTCCATCAGCTTGATCACTCCGCGGACGTACTCCGGCGAGAGGTCCGTCTTGAGCGCGATCTGCTCGACTGAATATCCCCGGCGCTTCATACCCTCTACATCATGAAGGAGATCGATGGCCCTATGCTGCCGCCGGGCGATGTTCTCGACGAGGCTCATGACGAGCGCATCTTCGGTGGTTGCCTCGATGACCAATGCTGGGATCTCCGCTTGCCCCAGGACCTTGAAGGCTTCCATCCGACCCTGGCCGCAGACGAGATCGAAGGCCTCGCCGTGAGGACCGTCCTTTCGGATGACGGTGATCGGCCGCTTCAATCCGAGCTGTTTGATGCTCTGAACGATCTGGTCGAACACCTTCCGGCTTCGCTTACGCGGATTGATCACAGTGATCCTGTCGATCGGGACGAGCTGGACTTTCGATACGGTTTGCCTCTTCTTCATGTCACCTCCGTCAGGTGCACGCGCGCAGCCATTTCATAGAGTTGATCGAGCGAGTCGAACCGAAAGGCGTCGAGCGCCAGTCCGTTATGCTCACCCATCCGAACCTGAGGACCGGGCAGGCTGACGCGGGGAAAGATGTAGTAGTCCTGGACTGCCCGGTTCTGGCGGTCCATGCGCAGCGCGACGACGACGTCGGGAGAGAGGCTCGTGTCGAAGTGGATCTTCCACCGAAGCGACCCGGCAGCCGTTTCCTGGCAGCGTGCAATGCAGATCGAGACCGTGAACTCGTCGTTCACGGTGAGGAGCTCACTACGGTCGTCCTGGAGCACCTTGCCGCCAAGCTGCGCAACGTTGGAGATTGCCTCGTCGACGACGTCGGGGAGCAGGGCCCGCAACAGCCGGTTGATCTCGACATACTGCATGTCGCGATCTGGTGTGAAACCCACGAGCTGATAGGCACGGCCGAGGCTGCCGAAGCGAGCACTGTAGGTAGAGCTGGACGGCAGGCCATCCGCCTCGTCGATAATAAGACCTGAGAGGTATCCACGCGCTTGATAGAGCACGCGCAGCCGATCGAGCATCTCGCCTTCCGAGATGCGCCGCGATCGGTTTTGGATGATGGCCTGCGCCGCGTCGAAAAGGTGCCGCTCGACGATAGGCTCGAACGCTCCGTTGGCGCGAACCCACGCGTCGGGTTGATTCCGCACGCGAACCTTCTTGAGCTTGAAGGAAGTGCGGTTCCATACGTTGTCGCCGACGTACTTCGGATTGGTAAGCACTTGGTGTACGCGGCCTCGTGTCCAGTTCCGGCCATCGTCGGTCAGGACTTCTCGGCTGTTCAGCAGGTCGGCAATCTCCTGTTCGAGCTTTCCCTCTTCGACGAACGCCCGATACATCCACTGTACCGTCTCGATCTCGACCGGCGCCCCGGGAATGAGGATCACCCGGTCGGTCTGAATGCTTTTATGCTCGCCGCGAAACAGTTCACCTTTGCGAAGGCCGTTCTGGTCGACCAGCATACGGCGCAGCCCGAAGCCCGCCGGCCCGCCCTGGCGGTAACCGATCTCGATCAGGCGACATTGTCCGGCAAACACCTTGGCCGACAGTTCGCGGCTGTACTCGCCGGCCATCGCTCTCTTGACGCCTTTGACGATCGTCGAGACGGGGCTTCCATCGTTCTCGAACTGCTCGGCGCAGTACTGCACGGCGATGCCGGCGCTCCGGCAGATGTACTCGTAGTGTGCACTCTCGTCGGCGTCCTGGAAGCGGCCCCATCGGCTGACGTCGTAGACCAGGATCGTACCGAAGTCGGCCTTACCGGTCTGGACGTCCCGAATGAGCGATTTGATACCTTCCCGACCGTCGAGACGGAGCCCGCTTTTCCCTTGGTCAGCGTAGGTTCTTACGATCTCGAGGCCCTTCCGCTCGGCATACTTCTGAATCTCATCCGCCTGGTTCTCGGTGGAATAGCGCTGATGCTCCGTCGACATCCGGACATACTGGGCCGCTCGCCTTGCGCGGTCGGAGGTCGCGCCAGCGGCATGGCCGACCAGATTGAGGTATCCCGGAACGCGAGGCGGGCCGCGAAAGGAACGGCCTCCGCCGGCACCCGGGCCGGATGCAACGCTCATCTACTGACGCCCCTTTGAATGGCCAAACGCTATTCGCGGAGGTGCGGAATGTCTTTCCCGGGAACGGGCAAAGTTTTGCATAGGACAGGCAAAGAGTTGCCCTCGGGCTCGGATCAGGACTCACGGACGCAGTATGCGGCAGCTGTAGCGGCCAGCCTCAGACAGGTCCTCGAGTCCCCGGGGATTTCCACAAAGACCGTCATGAGATGGACAGGTGCGAGCGAGCGCACGGTCAAAGGATGGGTCGCCGGCAGATATGGCCCGCGGGGAGAGCACCTGGTTGCCCTGATGCGATCCTCCGACCTGGTCCTGGAGTGCATGCTGTCTCTGGCGGGCCGAGAGGTCGTGCTTGACGTGCGCAAGCTTGCCGCTTTGCGAGAGCCTTTACGCGCGCTTAGCCGGATGGTTGGAGAACTAATTCCGTAGGCGACACCGTTGTGTACGGCGTCGTCGTCGAGTTGGTCGTTCCTTATGGCGAAGGCGATCGGTCTGCCAAGCTGATCGGCGACGTGAACCTTGTCGTCTGCGCGCCGCGCGAGCGGCGGATCGCTTCCGCAGAGACCGGGGCCCCTTGGCTCTCGCCTTGCGACTTCTGCACAGCGGCGTGAAGCGCACAAAACCCGCAGACCTACGCAATACTACGAACTTCACCGCACAGACCCGCAGACGCACGCTAAGCGATTATTTCTTGGATTATTTCCCCACCTAAAGAGCTATGGAGGATCGAGAGACGGATCGCGAAAGCGGTGAATAGGAGGATGGTGTGGTGCAGCAAGTTCGCAAACCTTCATCGACGCGGCGCCTCTCACAGACTGCTTTCGGGACGTGGCTCGCCCGATCGCAACAAGGTGACGCGCCGATGAGCCATCGTGACCTGTCTACGTCGAATCACAGCATCTACGGCGAAGTGTTCACCGGCCCCTTCAGACACGCACTGAACCGCGACTATGACCAGCAATGCCTGGAGTGGGCGCTATGACAAGCGCGCCACGCGACAACGCAAGTTGCGGTCAGAGACGAGAAGCACTGCGACCCGGCCAACAGGTTCATCGTTGGACCATTTTGCAGGAGGCCGCGCCCGCCTCGACGTCAAATGGACGTTGGCGACCACGCTGGCTATGCCGTTGTGTCTGCGGCTCCGAGAAGGCCGTTCTTGCGCAGAGCCTGCGTCTCGCACTGAGATCGCCATCCGGCGGTAGCCGCAGCTGCGGATGTTTGGCCACCGAACGCGCATTGAGGCACGGAAACAATCGCGGCCAGCGGCCGACGAGCGAGTATCTTGCGTGGGTGGCGGCGAAGAAACGGTGCACCAACCCGAAAAATGCATCGTTCAAGAGATATGGCGGCCGCGGCATCCGGATGTGTGAAGGATGGTCGGCAGACTTCGGAGCATTCCTCGAAGACATGGGCCCGAAGCCGGACGTTCGAATGAGTCTCGACCGCATCGACCCCGATGGTGACTACGCCCCAGGCAATTGCCGATGGGCTCCTCCGGACGTTCAAAGTAGGAATCGAAAGGGAGTGCGCTGGTTCGAGTTTGAAGGGCAGCCGGCGCTCCTCATCGATATCGCCAGATTCTTCAGTATGACGAGGGATGAAACGCGCGCGCTGATCCGAAGAGGTCTCCTTCCGGTAAAGGCGCTCGCCGTGGCGCCACCTGTGCCTGACCGCTTGGCCCCGTTGGTACTCGATCTCAATTTGGTTGAGCCACTGCAAGACCAGCTGCACGACTATCGGGAGGCGGTGCTTCTTGATCGACCTGAATGACGTCTGGCAGGCACCCGCCCGTCTGGACCTTAGCGCGATTCGCGAGCAGCTCTGGGCCACGGCGGCCGACTGGTTGCCGGGGCTGTTTCCGCAGGCGCGGCTCTCGCCTGACCGGAAGACGCTGCGCTGTGCCGATCTTTCCGGGCGCCCACCGCGCAACGAGGGATCTTGCGTCATCACGCTGCGAGGGCCGCGGGCTGGCTGGGGGTACGACCACGCGACAGGCGAGTCTGCCGGTCCGATCGATCTGATCCATTACGCCACCGGCCTGGCCGATGCGGCCTTGTTTGAGGAGGCAGCTCGGCTCGCACATATGGAAGCCCGGCGCGCTCGGCCACTCGTACCCACTCAGGCAGGTCGACCGCGCGATCACACGCTCGAGGTGACCCGCATTCTGGACGGCTGTCAGCCGCTCGGAGGGTCACTCGCCGAGACCTACCTGCGAAGCCGCCGCCTCGAAGATCCAGCTTCGCCCGACCTGCTGTTCCATCCCGACCTGACCGACTTCGATACCAGGCGCGGATGGTGCGGCATGGTTGCCGTTGTGCGCGATGGCGCGGGAGAACCTACAGGCGGTATCCACCGCACGTTCCTGCTAGATGACGGCTCGGCCAAGGCGCCGCCGGGCAAGAAGATGCTCAATCCAGTCGCCGGAGGCTCGGTTCGGCTCGCCGCTCTGCCGGAAGATGGCCATCTCGGGATCGCCGAAGGCATCGAAACCGCTCTGTCAGCGCGCATGATTTTCGGTGTGCCGACATGGGCAGCCCTGTCCGCGGACGGTCTGCGGCGCTGGCAGTGGCCGCAAGGCGTCCAGCGGGTGACGATCTTCGCGGACGCGGGAGATGCCGGTCGACAGGCAGCGGCGGCGCTGGCCGACCGGCTCAACATTACCAATATCGCCAATCGTATTGTCGGGCCGCTGCATGGCGATGATTTCAACGACGACCTCCGCCATGGCGTGACGGCTGCCGATTATGCGGCCGATGAAATCCTTGTGCCCTCCGTTGCCGCTGCGCCGGCCACCGCCGGCGAGTTCGAAGCGATCGCCCGAGGAATGAGCAACCCGCCAGATGTTTCGGCGCTCGGCACGCTGCTGGGCCAGCTCGTCAAGGCGCGCCTGGACCCATTGCCCGAGCGACAGGTGCTGGCAGCCATCAAGACCGCCACCGGTATCGCCGTGTCCATCCTCGACAAGCAGATCGGCGAGCTGCGCCGGCGGCTGAATACCACTGGGGACATTCACCACCGCGCGATCCGCCCGCGCTGGGCGAACCAGCTCCGCCTGGACCTCGCCGGCACGCCCGAGCGCAACGAAGCCAACGTCATCACGGCACTATCCTGCGACGAGGCATTCGCGGGCGCCCTGGTATTCAACGAGTTCCGCCAGGAGATCATGGTCGCCCGTAAGCTGCCCTGGGACGACCAGCTCATCCCGCTGCCACGGCCCTGGACGGATGCCGACGACGTCCGCTGTGCCGAGTGGCTGCAGCGTCGCGAGATCAATGTCCCTCCGGTCGTCGTCAGCCGCAGCGTTACTGCCGTGGCGCGCGACATCCGGATCCACCCGGTCCGTGACTACTTGAGCGGTCGTCTGGGATGGCGTGCAGCGCCTCGAGACCTGGGCCCTGACCTACCTCGGCGCCGCCGACACGCCGCTCAACCGCGCATTCGGCTCGATGTGGGCGATCTCGGCCATCGCCCGCATCATGCAGCCCGGTGCCAAGGCCGACCACATGCTCATTCTGGAGGGACCTCAGGGTGCACGTAAGTCCACGGCGCTGAAGGTCCTCGCCGGCGCGGACTGGTTCACCGACGAACTTGCCGAAATCGGCAGCAAGGATGCTGCTCAGCAGATGCGCGGCGTCTGGATCATCGAGATCGCCGAGCTGGATGCCATCGGCCGCGCCGAGGTCTCGCGCATCAAGGCCTTCCTGTCGCGAACGGTCGACCGCTACCGGCCGCCCTACGAACGCTATCATCGACGTGCCACGCCAGTGCGTGTTCGCCGGCAGCGTCAATCCCGACACCTATCTGCGCGACGAGACGGGCAACCGGCGGTTCTGGCCCGTGCGCTGCGGCACGATCGATCTCGACGCCCTGCGCCGGGACCGCGACCAGCTATGGGCTGAGGCCTTGGTGCGCTACCGCGAGGGCGCGATCTGGTGGCTGCACGACCCGGCACTGATTGCCATGGCTGAAGAGGCACAGGCCACTCGTCTGCAGTCCGATGCCTGGGACGACCTGATCGAGCATTGGCTCGCCTTCGAGCGTCGGCGCGTCAATCGCGGCTACGTCGGCTACGACGACTGGCAAGACGAGGAGGTCGAGCGCGCAGCGCCACTCACCGACGTGTCCGTGGGTGAAATCCTCGAGCAGGCGATCGGCGTCGAGCCGGGACGCTGGACCAAGAGCGATCAGATGCGCGTGGGTGCGTATCTCAAGGCCGCAAAATGGGAACGTTACCAGCGGCGCGGAGATGGCGTACGCGAGTGGCGTTATAGACGCAGCTGACGCCCCTCCGAGCGATCGGACGAGCATGTTGCGGACTGGAAACCGTTCCAGCAAAGCGCAGAACGAATTAAAATTGCATCAGTCCTGGGTGTTGCGAGGCAGGTGCACTCGCCGTAGGCCCCGACTTGTCACCACCTTCTATAAGGTGGTGACAAAATTCCTGAGCAATTTCAACGCTGTCACCACTGTCACCACCTCTACGACGAGAAACAACTTCCCTATAGAAAAATGCGTGACCATCCCCGGCCTCTTTTTTTCCATACGCATGTTCGGAAAAGGTGGTGACAGTGGTGACAGTGGTGACAACGTTGATTTTAAAGGGGAATTTCTGTCACCACCTTGAATGGAGGTGGTGACAGGTGGTGACACCCAGCGGATTGAGAAAATTGAATTGCCATCTGGCCGCCATCCCTTAGGATTGGCGGTGACCGAAGCCGAAGGCCCACTTCTCGTGAGCCTTCAAATGAATCTTCCTAACAGTGAGTTAGCCTCTCAGCCTGCCCCGCAGGCTCCTGACCTCAATCGCTCGACCGTGATCGCGCTCGACTTGGGCACGATCACGGGCTTCGCTTTGCGCACCGCCGACAGCAATATTGTCAGCGGCACCGTGTCCTTTCGGCCGAGCCGCTACGACGGCGGCGGTATCCGCTATCTGCGCTTCCGAGCGTGGCTCGATTCGATTGCCGAAGACACCGGCAGCATCGGTGCCGTGTACTACGAAGAAGTCCGCCGGCACCTCAGCACCGACGCCGCGCATGTCCATGGCGGTCTGCTCGCAACGCTGACCGCCTGGTGCGAGCAGCGATCGATCGCCTACCAAGGCGTTCCTGTGGGCACCATCAAGCGACATGCCACTGGCAAGGGCAACGCCGACAAGGCTGCCGTCATCGCAGCTGTCCGCGCGCGCGGCTACAACCCGGCCGACGACAATGAGGCCGACGCCATCGCCATCCTGCTGTGGGCGCTTGAGACCGGCGGAGGCGTGCGATGAGGTGGGCTCCGCACGGCTACGGCGGCAAGCGCCGCCAGCCCGAAGACATCAAGCGCGCCGGCTGGCAGACACAGGGCGTGCTGGTGATCGACGCGAACGACGAGCGGTTGACCTGGCCTGAGCGAGAGCTGGTCCGTCAGCTCGGCGAGAAGCTCTATGGCGGGACGCCGAAGCGTCAGGAGGCTCGCCATGCATAACTGGACTCCTGAAATGGTCGAGGAGCGGTTGGTCGAGGCGGCCGCAGTGCTGCGGCGACTCCCCGCTGAGCGAGGGCAGGGGTACTTCAGCACCTGGCCCCAGATGTTCGTCGAGTTCAGTGATCTGGTGGGTCAGACACCGGAACCGATGCGATTGCCGCCACCGTCCGCCGCCGCCATTAGCCGGATGGAGGCGGCACTCTGCTGGATGCCTTGGCTCGAGCCCGTTGATGCGAAGATCGTGTGGCTGCGGGCCAGTGGGCAGCGCTGGAAGGAGGTCTGCTGGACAGTTGGTCTTGCACGGGCAGCGGCGCACGAACACTGGTTGTACGGCTTGAGCCTCGTTGCGTGGCGCCTGAATGGCCGAAGTGGCTTAAGCCGCCTGGGACGGCGTGCAGCGATTGCCCGCGTCCGGGTGGGGCGGGTGAAGCATACACCGTGTTAGTCTTGCGATCTGAGGGGTAAACCTCCGAGGAACGCGAAGATGGCTGACCATCAGGATCCCGAGGGTAGCGCTGCAGCAAAGCCACGGATCGCGCTTCCGAAGAATATCGCCCAGACCCTGAAGTATCTGGATGACATTGACCTTGAGACGTTGCGTCTCAGCGTCGAGACCGAAGTGCAGCGACGGCGCTCTCCGACGGGCGCCGTGACCGAGCAAAAAGGCGATGACGCTCCGCCAATACCGTCCGCCAAGAAGTCCAAGGTGAGGCGGAGCGACGTGCCCGTGCCGGCGGGTAAGGTCAGCTTGATCAAAGCTTCCGCGAAGTCCGGTCTGAAGCCGACGGCAATTGCCCGCACGCTTCGCATCTCGCTCGCGGAGGTAAATCGCGTGCTCGCGGTGCCGGCGAAACCGAAGCGGTAGGATCGAGCAGGAAATCGTGCGCTGCAGACACTTTACTACCAGTTTGATTCGACTGGATCGGCTATATATTTGACCACTCTCGCGAGACGTATGTGTACCGGGGGCAACAGCAAGAACCTAGAACGCAAAAGCCGGTGACCACGCGATCGACGTGACCACCGGCTTGCTGATCGGCCGGATGCTATTCAGTGATGCGGTAGGTGCGTCCGCGTTCGGCATCGACCTTCTCGGACTCGACCTTGAGTCCGAGCTTCTTCTTCAAGGCCCCAGCAATGGCACCGCGCACCGTGTGTGGCTGCCACTGCAGTGCAGCGACCACCTCGGCGATGCTGGCGCCTTCGGGCCGCTTGAGCATGGCGATTAGCTTGGCCTGCTTGCTGTCGGTGCGCGGCGGCTTGGCCGGTGGGGTGCTGTCGGCGGGCGCAGCCTCGGTCGGCTCAATGGCCGCCGGCGGGGCACCGTCGGCTTGGGCGGCGTCTTCGATGGGCTCGGGCATTGCAGGTTCGTTGTCTTCGACTGACCGGTCATTCTCGGTAGGCTCGGCCGTCGCGGGTTCGTGCGCCTCCACCACGACGCGGGCCGCATCGGTTACCGCACCGAGGTCAGCGTCGAAATTGTCCGGCTGTTCAACCACCTTGTTTTCGGGCGGCACGTAGCCCGCCACCTGATCGGAAGGCGCGTCGGTCTTGCCCAGCGCGGCCATGCCGGTCGCAGTAATCACCAGCGTGCCGGAGCGATAGGCGGCCAGCTTGCCGACGATGAGACTGGCGAGGACTTTCTGGCGAGCGCCGCCGCGGAGTGTCGCTGGGAGCGTGATGTGGCCGGCATCGTGAGCCGCGCCACTCTGCAGGGCTGCAGTCTGGGTCTTGCTGAGTTCAATGGTCATGATCTGGTCCGTTGGTATCCGGGGCTGCGACCATCGCGGCTCCTACTGACCAGAGCCCCGCCAGCCTGAGCCGGCGGGGCTTCGGGGAAGGCGCCGCTACTCTGCGTGCTTGCCTTCCTTGAAGGCGCGGTCAGTGATGCGCTTCAGCAGTCCGGCGTAGTAGGTGAGGGTGCCGACGTGGCCCCAGTTGACCTCGTCAGGGGCGACATTGAAGTGGTCTTCGCTCAGCGCCGCGAGGCGCGCGAGCATGGTGTCGATCTCGGTCTTCTTGGCGATGTAGGCGTCGAGGGCGGTGCGGCGCATGAAGGTCTCCGTCGTTGGTGACCGCATAGGCGCTCCGGTCGCCGCGTCAGCCAAGCGAACAGCCGCTCATTCGATTGCTATCTTTGAGGCGACACGATCATGGCATTGCCGACGCTGCGGCCGCGCATCGGAATGGCGGATCTTAGGACCGCGGCGCTGCCGCCCAAAGTCGCCGAGCCCTTCTACTCTTCGGCCGAATGGATTGCGTTGCGCGACCGAGTGCGATGCGAGGCGAACGGTCGGTGCCAGGCCCAAGGCTGCGGTCGCACCGAGCGACGCATGTACGTCGATCACATCGTTGAACTGAAGGACGGAGGCGCGCCGCTGGACCGATCGAACGTCTGGCTGCTCTGCGCCTCCCACCATACCGCGAAGACTGCATCCGAGCGCGCGAGGCGCACCGCGAGGCCGGGGGGCCTCTGATCCCTGGGGCTTTTTGGGGCGGCAACCGCACGGGGGCTCATGCAGAGAATTTTTCCCGCGTGCCAATACCTCCAAGAAACGGCCCGTTTCGGGGCCTTGTCATGAAAGGCGACAATGACCGCTGAGGGTGCAAAGACGCGCCGTCCGTCCCGGAAAACCGCGACTCTAGCGGAGCTTGGCCCGAGGTGGCCGGCCGACGCGGTGGAGCGCCGCGCCGTCGCGGCTCTGGTGCCATTCGCGCGCAATGCCCGGACCCATTCCGACGAGCAGGTCGCCCAGATCGCGGCATCGATTCGTGAGTGGGGGTGGACGGCGCCCGTGCTTGTCGACGAAGCCGGAACGATCATTGCGGGACACGGGCGCGTGTTGGCAGCCCAGAGGTTGGGATTGGCGGAGATCCCGGTAATGGTCGCGGCCGGCTGGTCGGAGGCCAAGCGCCGGGCGTACGTCATCGCCGACAACAAGCTCGCGCTGAATGCCGGTTGGGACGAGGAACTGCTGCGGCTCGAACTTGGTGAGCTGAAGGGCCTGGGCTTCGACCTCGGGCTGACCGGCTTCGGCGAACTCGAGCTGGGCAAGCTGCTTCTGGACGGCGACGGCAGCGCAGATGTGGACGAGGCCCCGGAGCCACCGGCCGAGCCGATCAGCAAGCCTGGTGACCTTTGGATCTGCGGCGAGCATCGGGTTCTCTGCGGTGACGCCACGGTCCGCGCCGACGTCGAGAAGCTCCTGGATGGAGAGCTAGTCGACATGGCGTTTTGCGATCCACCCTATGGGGTGAACTATGCCAACTCGGCGGACGACAAGCTTCGCGGCAAGAACAGGCCGATCCTGAACGACAACCTCGGAGAGGGCTTCGGCCCGTTCCTCCAGGCGGCCAGCGCCAACATGCTCGCGGTCACCAAGG
>JAHCKB010000429.1 GCA_026125985.1 Bradyrhizobium sp. | reverse complement strand
ATATTTCGAGGGTGTGGCGAAGAAGTACGAACTCGACAGCCACTTCCGCTTCAACAGCGAGATCGTACGCGCGGAGTATCGCGACGGGCGCTGGCATCTCTCGATCAAGGGTGGTGCCACCGATGTCGTGGATTTCGTCATCTGTGCCACCGGGGTGCTGCATCACCCGGCCTATCCCGACATCCCGGGACTCGGCGACTTTGAGGGTGCCTGCTTCCATTCCGCGCGCTGGGATCATTCCGTGCCGCTCGAGGGCAAGCGGATCGGGATCATCGGTACCGGCTCGACGGCGATCCAGATCGTACCGGCTCTGGCGGATACCGTGTCGAAGCTGACGCTCTTTCAGCGCACCGCGCAGTGGATTCTACCGCTCGCCAACCCCGCCTATAGCGAGGCCGAGAAGGCGATGTACAACACCTCCCCGGAGCGGCTGCAGCAATCTTACGATTTCTGGTCGGCGCGCTTCGTTGATACCTTCGCGCGCGCCGTCATCGGCGACCAGGACGAGCTGCGGAAGATCGAGGATGCCTGCCGCACCAACCTTGAGGAGAACGTGGCAGATCCTGACCTGCGGCGGCGACTGACGCCCAACTATCGCGCCGCCTGCAAGCGGCTGATCATGTCGGACACGTTCTATTCGGCGATACAGAAACCCAGTGTCGCGCTGGTGACCGACGGCATCGACCGGATCGAGGCGGGTGGCGTGCGGACCAAGGACGGTGTCCTGCATGAGCTGGACGTGCTCGTGCTGGCGACCGGCTTCGACGGACATGCCTTCCTGCGGCCGATGGATGTGGTGGGCGAGAGTGGTCGGCGCCTCGCCGACGCCTGGGCGCAGGCCAATGAGGCCTACCGCTCGGTGGCGGTGCCAGGCTTCCCCAACTTCTTTATGCTGGTCGGTCCCAACAGCCCGATCGGCAATTTCTCGGTAGTCCTGATCTCCGAGATTCAGCTGGCCTATATACTGCAGCTCGCCGATTTGGTGCTTGGCGGGAAATGCCGCTCGGTGGCACCGAAGGAGGAAGCGACCCGCCGCTTCAACGTCGCTCTGCGCGAGGCCATGAAGAACACGGTCTGGGTGACCGGCTGCCGGAGCTGGTACCTCGACCGCAATGGCAATCCCGCGCTGTGGCCCTGGGGCTTCGACCGCTTCCGCGAGGAGATGAACTCGCCCGACCTCGCGGACTTCGATTTCGCCGCCTGAATTCAACCATTTGCTCGAAGTAGCCCAGGCGCAGAAGGCGCGCCGATCCGCACCCAAACCTCTCAAGAAGGCCAGCGATGGATGATCTGACAGCATTGATGTCGTTCCTTCGCAAGCAACCGTCAATGTCTAGCGCGACAGTGGCGGAACGGCGCGCGGCCTACGACCGCGCCGAACGAGCCTTTACCCTGCCGGCTGGCGCGACGGTTCGACTCTGGGAACGCAATGGATTGATCGGAGAGCTGGTCGACCCGGAGCACCCAGTCGACGGTCGCACAGTCCTATATCTACACGGCGGCGGATATGTGATCGGATCTCCTCGATCGCATAGACATCTGGCCGCCGCGATTGCGATTGCGGCAAGTGCCAATGTACTGTTGCTCGATTATCGCCTCGCCCCGGAGCATCCGTTCCCCGCCGCAGTCGACGACGCCGTCGCCACGTATCGCCTACTTCTCCAGGATACCGGATCTCAGCGATTGGCCGTTGTGGGCGACTCGGCCGGAGGCGGCCTCACTGTGGCGACATTAGTCGCCGCCCTTAGTGCCGGTGATGCCATGCCTGCGGCCGCGGTCTGTTTATCTCCTTGGGTCGATTTGACGTGCGACACCACTGCACCGCCCCCCGCTACAATTGACGATCCACTCGTAAAGACTGAAGACATCTTAGCCTACGCTTCGTCCTATCTTGGAGCCATTCCGGCAACCCATCCCTTGGCATCACCACGGTTCGCGGATCTTCGCGGCCTGCCTCCAATGTTGATACACGCAAGCACTTCCGAAATGCTGGCGCCTGACTCGATGCGGTTGGCCGAAGCAGCGCGAGTCGCAGGCGTAGACGTCACTTTGGAAATGTTTGAGGGTGTCCCTCACGTTTGGCATTGGTTCTGGCCACGCCTTGAAACGGCAAAAGTTGCTATTGCAAAGGTCGGCACGTTTCTCGACGACCATTTGGATGGAGGCAATAGGCAGCAACGCAAACTGAAATAAGAGGAGGACGTCATGACGATGCCGGCGGAGACCGACACAACAAGTCCGAAATATCTGCGCGACAAGTACGCCATCGTCGGCGTCGGCGAGACGACCTACATGCGCGGCTCGGGCATGACGACGCGCGCGCTGGGCACCTGGGCGGTGCGCAACGCCGTCGAGGACGCCGGGCTCAAGCCGTCCGACGTCGACGGCATGCTGTCATACCAGTCGGGCGATTCGACCTTCTCGAACTTCATCGCCGGCGACCTCGGCATCCGGCCCAACTTCTACATGGACGTGTTCGGCGGCGGCTCCTCGACCGAGGCGCTGGTCGGCATGGCGATGGGCCTGATCGAAGCCGGCATGTGCAAGGTGGTCGTGATCTTCCGCGCCATGAACGGCTTCTCGCAGGTGCGCATCGGCGGCACCGGCGCGCGGGCGGTGGCGCCTGTTTCGGGCGACGCCCTGCACGGGCGCGCCTATGGCTGGCAGAGCGCCGGCCAGATGTTCGCGCCCACCTTCATGCGCCACATGTACGACTACGGCACGCGACCCGAGCAGGTGGCCACCGTCAAGGCAATCCACAGCGAGCATGCCTCGAACAATCCCAAGGCCTTCTACAAGGAGCGCGTCACCGTCACAGACGTGCTCGCGAGCCGCATCATCTGCAAGCCGCTGCACTTGCTGGATTGTTGCGTCGAGACCGACAACGGCACGGCGCTCGTCGTGACCAGTGCGGAGCGGGCGCGCGACTGCCGCCATCCGCGCGCGCTGATCCGCGGCGTCGTCGGCCGCTGCAGCAAGCCGCGCCTCGACATGCACTACCAGCACGGACCCATCTCGACGGTCGCCGGCCGCTATGCCCGCGAGATCCTGTGGCCCAACGCCGGAGTCGGACCGGAGGACGTCGACGTCACCGGCTCCTACGACGCCTTCACCTTCACCACCATGCTGCAG
>JAHCKB010000428.1 GCA_026125985.1 Bradyrhizobium sp. | reverse complement strand
ACTGTTCCAGGCGCTCTCTTCGGGCAACCGTGAGGAGCTCGTGCGCGTCATCATCACCGCATCCGGCGGGCCGTTCCGCACCTGGGCTCCCGCCGACATCGAGCAGGCCACGCTGGAGCAGGCGCTGAAGCATCCGAACTGGAGCATGGGCCGGAAGATCACCATCGATTCCGCATCGATGATGAACAAGGGCCTCGAGGTGATCGAGGCCTCCTACCTGTTCGCGCTTACGCCCGACGAGATTGACGTGCTCGTGCACCCGCAGTCGATCGTTCACGGCATGGTGGAATTTTCGGACCGCTCCGTAGTGGCGCAACTTGGCACGCCCGATATGCGCATTCCCATTGCGCATTGTCTGGGATGGCCCGACCGGATCGTCGGGCCTTCGGCAAAGCTCGATCTCGCCAAGATTGGCCAGCTCACCTTCGAGGCGCCGGATTTCGAGCGATTCCCGGCATTGCGCCTTGCCTACGAAGCGCTGCGGACCGGACGCGGCGCGACCACGGTCTACAACGCCGCCAACGAGATCGCTGTCGCGGCTTTCGTGGAGGGCAAGATCAGATTCGGCGGAATAGCGCGCCTCGTTGAGGCAACGCTGAACGATTGGATTCGCACCGGGAACCGGGCTCCGCTGACCTCGGCGGATGATGCGATTTCCGTTGACCATATTGCGCGAAATAAGGCTGCTGCCCTATTGCCTGAAATTGCCTTAAAGGCATCCTAGAGGGTTGGGGAAGGGGCCTTCGGCCTGTGTCGAGGGATAGCGGATGTCTGATCTTTTACTCAACAGTTTCAATACGTTGGGCCACGGGCTCATCGGCTACATCGTCCCCTTCCTATTCGTGCTCACGATCGTCGTGTTCTTTCACGAACTCGGCCACTTCCTGGTCGCGCGCTGGGCAGGCGTGAAAGTGCTGACGTTCTCGCTGGGTTTCGGGCCGGAGCTGTTCGGGTTCAATGACCGCCACGGCACGCGCTGGAAGGTCTCGGCGATCCCGCTCGGCGGATACGTGAAGTTCTTCGGCGACGAAAGCGAGGCTTCCACGCCATCCAGCGAAACGCTCGCCGGTATGACCGAACAGGAGCGCGAGGGAAGCTTCCATCACAAGAAGGTCGGACCCCGCGCGGCGATCGTCGCCGCGGGTCCGTTCGCGAATTTCCTGCTCGCGATCGTGATTTTCACATGTCTCTTCACATTTTTCGGCAAGCCGAGCACAAGCGCGCGGGTGGACAAGGTCGAGGTCGGCAGTGCGGCAGCCGCAGCGGGCTTCCAGCCCGGGGACGTCGTGACAGCAATCGACGGCAAGTCGATCGCAAGTTTCATGGACATGCAGCGTTATGTCAGCGTGCGCGCCGGCGAGAAGCTGACCTTCACCGTGAAGCGTGGCAATGGCACCGTCCAGTTGGTTGGCACGCCCCAGCTCCGAGAGACCAAAGACCCCTTCGGCAACGTTCACAAGACGGGTGTGCTTGGCCTGACCCGCGAGACCTCGGCAGGCGAGGCAACGACCGAGCGCGTGGATCCGGCTACTGCGCTTTGGCTTGGCGTCAAGGAGACCTGGTTCGTCGTGGACCAGACCCTCTCGTACATCACAAACATCTTCCGCGGCCGTGCCAGCGCCGACCAGATCGGCGGTCCGATTCGGATCGCGCAGATTTCCGGGCAGGTCGCAACCCTTGGAATCATCCCGCTGCTGCATCTGGCGGCTGTGCTGTCGATCTCCATCGGCCTGCTGAACCTGTTTCCGGTTCCCTTGCTGGATGGCGGTCACCTTTTGTTCTATGCAGCGGAGGTGGTCCGGGGTCGGCCGTTGTCGGATCGGGCGCAGGAATACGGCTTCCGTGTCGGCCTGGTTCTGGTCCTGATGCTGATGGTTTTCGCTTTTTACAACGATTTCCATCAGGTTCCCTGGCTCAAGAATCTGTTCGGCTGACGGAACGGGGCGTGGTTCACCGAGAAGAGGCTTTTTTGTGACGTTGCCGATGGGCAACGTGTTGGAATGAAAATGGAATCGCGCTGCGCCATAGCGTTTGCCCGTCGGGCAAAAACGGCTACAAGCAGAGCAACAGGTTGGGAATCTGCCGGTCCCTTGGGGTCGTGGGATCGGTATCGGAATGACGAGGGCGCTTGGCGCATGAAGTTTGGAATGCGAGTACGGGGGGGTGTGTTGGCCGCCCTGGTCATGTTTGCCGCGCCGGTTGCCGCCACATTGGCGACGACTGCGTCGACGCCTGCCGCTGCCCAAACGGTCGCCTCGATTGTTGTCGAAGGCAACCGCCGTGTCGAAATTGAAACCATCCGTTCCTACTTCCGCCCCGGTCCGGGCGGCCGTCTCGGCCAGGCCCAGATCGACGACGGCCTCAAGGCGCTGATCGAAACCGGCCTGTTCCAGGACGTTCGAATCAACCAGCAACGCGGTCAGATCGTCGTCACCGTGGTGGAAAACCCGGTGATCGGCCGCATCGCATTCGAGGGCAACAGGAAGATCAAGGACGAGCAACTCTCGGTCGAAATCCAGTCCAAACCGCGCGGTACCTTCTCGCGCCCGATGGTGCAGTCGGACACGCAGCGCATCACGGAAATCTACCGCCGTTCGGGCCGCTACGATGTGCGCGTTACGCCCGAGATCATCGAACAGCCCAACAACCGCGTCGACCTCATCTTTACCGTCGTCGAGGGTTCCAAGACCGGCGTGCGTTCGATCGAGTTCATCGGCAACGTCGCCTATTCGTCTTACCGTCTTCGCGACGTCATCAAGACGCGCGAATCTAATCTGTTGAGCTTCCTGGGCGGCGCCGACGTCTACGATCCTGATCGCGTCGAGGCTGACCGCGACCTGATCCGCCGCTTCTATCTGAAGAACGGTTATGCCGACGTTCAGGTTGTGGCCGCGCTCACCGAATACGATCCGGAGAAGAAGGGCTTCCTGGTCACCTTCAAGATCGAGGAGGGACAGCAGTATCGCGTCGCCGCGGTCAACTATACCTCCACGATTCCGAACTTCGACCCCAATGCGCTACGCATCTATTCGCGTGTCAGCGTCGGAGCGGTGTACAACGCCGAAGCGCTGGAGAAGTCGATCGAGGAAATGCAGATCGAGGCTTCGCGCCGCGGCTATGCCTTCGCGGTGGTGCGGCCGCGCGGCGACCGCAATTTCGAAGCGCATA
>JAHCKB010000427.1 GCA_026125985.1 Bradyrhizobium sp. | reverse complement strand
AAAGAGAGTTCATACAGAGAAAGGGATGCAAGTCGTTCCTCGGTTATAGGCTCCGCCAGCGTTTGCAGAACCTCCCGTATGAGATTGAATTTCGAACCAAAGTGGTAATTCACGGCCCCCAGATTGACTTTCGCCGCCGCCGTGATGTCCCGTAAAGAAACGGTCTCAAAACTCTTTGTTCCAAACAGCCGAATGGCTGTGTCTAGAATTAGAGCCTTGGTCGCGGACTCTGCGGTGGTGTCCAAGTCGGAAGACATCACGTTTCCCATGTTTCAAAGAACCAATACCAGTTTTAGATCGATTGGACCGTTAAGCCGGACGGATATTTTCCTCCTTGTTACCATGAACTCAATCGCTTGAAATTCATACAACTGTTTGATATTGTGGGCAGATCATACGGCTGTTCGGAATCTCGCGCCGAGATCGGGCCAGCCACCGGGAGGCGCGTTTGACCGAATGCTGGGTCGCTGCATCGTCACTGCTGGTTCGCGTATTCCGTTCACTCGACCGCCGGGATTACGACACGCTTGTTTCCTGTTTCGCGGATCATGGGTCTTGGACGCGGCAGGGGAAAACGTCAACCGGCGCGTCTCAAATCCTTGAGGGGTTAACATCGCGCCCGACCACGCTGCACACAGTTCATATCGTGCAGAACGTCCTCGTCGAAAATGCCGATATTTCATGCGCCAATATCAGTTTTTCTCTCACTGTCTATCGGTACGATACACCCGCGCCGCCGCCATTTCAGCCCCCGCAGCCATCGGCGATAGGCGATTGCAACGCGCGCCTTGAGCGCATGGGGGATGCCTGGCGAATCCGCGATCTAAAGACCGGGCCTTACCTTTTCGTGTCCTAGCGACGAATTTTCGTTCGCTAAGCCCGTCATTTGCAAGGCGACGCCCCGTCGTCGCCCTCCACGCACGGCTACCAGACGAAAGCCTCCATCATCCTTGGATGGGATGTTTTTCATTGCCATATCATTCATACGCCTGTATGAATCTTGATTGTCGGGATAATTAGGTAGAGCACATGATCAAGTTTCCTGGGCGGCGGATTGTGACTGGTCACGATGCGAACGGTCACGCGATGGTAAAGATCGACGAAATTGCATCGAACGTCACGGAGCTCCGAACAGGACTCAGGCAAACGGTCATCTGGACCTCCGACAAATCGCCCGCGAATAACAATGGCGATGAAGACATGGGTGCAAGGGCTGTCGGTACTGCTCAGAAGGGTGGCTCGGTCTTTCGCATCATTGAATACGGGGTGGGCGTAGCCCCACGCGTGCATCGTACGGATTCGCTCGACTATATCCTGATCCTGTCAGGCGAGATCTACATGCAGATCGATGACACCGAAACGCTGCTTAAGGCAGGCGATGTGCTGGTTCAGCGCGGCAACGTTCACAACTGGATCAATCGTGGGCCCGAGAAATGCATCCTGGCCGCCATTTTGCTTGATGCCGAGCCTGTCACTGTCAATGGCAAGCCGCTGCCCTCGCACGGGTAGCTGCGCCCTCCAGGAAATGCCCAATGAGGCTCGCCTCCTATGTCCACAAGGGTCGACCGACATTCGGCGTTGTGGTCGGCGACGGCGTTTTCAATTTAGAATCCCGCACCGGATGCGGTTCGTTGCGGGAGTTGTTGGCACGAGGCGACCTTCCAGACTTTGGCAAACTCGGCAAGCAACCAGACGGCTTCCTCGGCCGGGTTGAGTTGTTGCCGCCAATTCCAGACCCTCCGCATTTCTACTGCATTGGGGTGAACTATGCCGATCACCTCGCCGAAGTGCAGAAGGCCGGGATTACGCGCGTCGCTGCGGCGTATCCTCCGGTATTCATGCGATACCCGGAAAGTTATGTCGCCCACGATCAACGCCTGGTGATGCCCGGCGTTTCAGAGCGCTTTGACTACGAAGCCGAACTGGCCGTCGTGATCGGCAAGGGCGGTCGGCACATCGATCCAGCAACCGCACTGGAGCACGTCGCGGGATACACGATCTTCAACGACGGCAGTATTCGCGACTGGCAGTTTCACACCCAACAGGTCGGCCCTGGGAAGAACTTCTTTGCGACGGGGGCGCTCGGCCCATGGATCGTGACGCCGGATGAGATCGGCGACGCGAATAGCTTAAAAATTGAACTTCGGCTGAATGGACGAACGCTTCAATCCGGCAATACGCGCGATCTCATTTTCGGCATTCCGCAGCTCATTTCATATATCTCGGAATTTATGCCGCTCGTGCCGGGCGATTTGATAGCGACCGGAACGCCGGCTGGCGTCGGTTTCTCCCGTAAGCCGCCGATTTTCATGAAGGCCGGCGACATCTGCGAAATCGAAATTCAGGGAATCGGCACGCTTCGCAACGTTGTGGCCGCAGAACCGAAGCGCGAGCATTGGGCAGCGCAATAACTTGAATTAAAAACCTGGGAGGAAGACGATGAAGTCAGTAATACGCTCTCTGTTGGTTTTGTTGCTCATCTGCGCAGGCGTCCATGGCGCCGCAGCCGCAGACTATCCGGATCGGCCGATCAAGCTCGTCATGCCAACCTCCCCTGGAGGAAACCCGGATGTCGTCGCACGGATCGTTGCCTCCCGCGTGGAAAAAATCCTCAAGCAGTCGCTGATCTTCGAATATCGTCCGGGCGCCAATACGATCATCGGGACGCAAGCGGTCGCGCAAGCGGAGCCGGACGGATACACACTGCTCGCGACCACCAGCGCGATCTCCTCGAATGAGGTCGTCCAACCAAAATTACCTTACGACCTGTTTCGCGATCTTATTCCGGTGGCTCACACCAGCGTCAGCCCAGGTTTCGTGTTGGTGGTGAACGCATCGATACCCGTGAAGACCGTTCCGGAGTTGATTGCTTATGCCAAAGCGAATCCAGTCTCGTACGGCTCGCCAGGTGTCGGCAACTCAACGCATCTCGCAGTCGAATATTTCAATTATCTCGCCGGAACATCGATGCTGCATGTGCCGTTCAGGGGTTCCAGCCCGGCTGTGCTGGCTTTAGTCGCGGGCACCGTTCAAGTCATGATTACGCCGCTCGCCGCCGTAAAAGAATACATCACCAGCGGCGCACTTCGTGCCCTTGCGGTTACGGGAGATCATACGTTCAAGAACTTGCCAGGGGTACCGCTCCTCAAGGAGAGCCTGCCGGGATACAGCATCGCCGGAAACTGGAACGGGTT
>JAHCKB010000426.1 GCA_026125985.1 Bradyrhizobium sp. | reverse complement strand
ACGCCGACCGCGCCGGCGTGAAATATCTGAACGCCACCGGCCAGTCGCCGCGAGGCATGTACGAGACGTTCAAACGTTTCAGCAGTGACAGCCTGTTCGCGGCGCGCGGCGCCGATCCGTACCTGCAATCCCACCCGATGCCGTCGGAGCGCGTCGCCGCATTGCAGGGATTCGCACGCTCCAGCCCCTATTGGGACAAGAAGGACGATCCGGCGCTGCAACTGCGCCACGACATGGTGCGCGCCAAGATCTCGGCCTTCATGGAGCGACCGGACACCGTCTATCGCCGCTACCAGGCATCCAGCGGCAGCCTGCCGGCGCGCTATGCCCGCGCCATCGTGACCTACCGCCATGGCGACCTGCGCTCGGCAATAGCCCAGATCGACTCGCTGATCCAGGAGCAGCCGAACAACCCCTATTTCTACGAGCTGCGCGGCCAGGCGCTGCTCGAGGGCGGACGACCGGCCGAGGCGATCGCGCCGTTGCGCAAGGCGGTGCAGCTCTCGCACAACGCCCCGCTCATCGAGATGCTGCTGGGTCAGGCACTGGTCGCCACCAACAACAATGCCCATACCGACGAGGCGATCCGTATCCTGCGCGCCGCGGTGTCGCGCGAGAGCGAGGCTCCGTTGGGCTTCATGCAGCTCGCGATGGCCTATGGCCGCAAAGGCGACTACGCCCAGGCCGATCTCGCCTCCGCGCAGGCCGCCTTTCTGCGCGGCGACAACAAGACCGCCCGTGAACTCGCTTCTCGTGCCAAGACACGCTTTGCCATCGGCTCCCCCGGCTGGGTCAAGGCTGACGACATTGTGAGCGCCAAGCCGCTCCCGGGAGCCAAAAACAACTAGCCGTAAACGGCAGCGGGGTTAGTACGTATTGAATAGCAGGGAGTTTCGGCCGGCTCCCTCATTGCTTCCTCGAAAGGGATAGAAAAGATGACCACTTTCCGCCTGCTCGTCCCCGCCCTTCTCGCATTCGCGCTCTGCGCGGCGCCGCAGGCGGCACCGGCACAGAGCTTTTCCGACAGCCAGAGGGGCGATATCGAAAAGATCGTCCGCGAATATCTGATCGCGCATCCGGAAGTTCTGGAAGAGGCGTTGAACGAGCTGAGCAAGCGCCAGGTCGCCGCGGATGCAGCGAAGCATCAGGCCAGCATTACCAAGAACGCGGACAAGATCTTCAACTCGCCGCGTGGCGTTACCATCGGCAACAAGGATGGCGACGTCACCTTCGTCGAATTCTTCGACTACAATTGCGGCTACTGCAAACGCGCGATGGCCGACATGATCGAAATCATGAAGGCGGATCCCAAGCTGAAGGTCGTGCTGAAGGAATTTCCGGTGCTGAGCCAGGGCTCGGTCGAGGCCGCGCAGGTCGCGGTTGCCGTGCGCATGCAGGATCCCACCGGCAAGAAATATCTCGACTTTCACCAGAAGCTGCTCTCGGGTCGTGGCGCCGCCGACAAGTCGCGCGCGCTTGCAGCGGCCAAGGAAGCCGGCCTCGACATGTCCAAGCTGGAAAAGGATCTCGGCAGCCCTGAAGTGCGCGCCACGCTGGAAGAGAATCTCAAGCTCGCGGAATCGCTCGGCATGAACGGCACTCCGAGCTACGTCATCGGCAATCAGATCGTCGTCGGCGCCGTCGGTGTCGATACGTTGCGCGAGAAGATCAGCAACGCCCGCTGCGGCAAGGCAACTTGCTGAACGCAGATCGAACCGCTCGCAAATGTTTCGAGGGCCGGCCTTCGCGCCGGCCCTTTTTTTGCGTCGACTTCCGGGCAGCGCGTTCATCGCGCGTTCAGCAAAGAAACCGGGAGGAACCCGAAATTCCAGGGAACATCGCTTCTCCCCTTTCGTTGTCGGCACGGGCAATGAACACATTGGAGGATAACTCGATGTCCAATCGCTTTCTGATTTCCGTCGCCGCAGCGGCGCTGATCGCAGGCACGGGCCTTGCGAACGCGCAGGGTGCGGGCGGCGGCATGAGCCGCGAAGGTGGCGCTGGTGCCGCCGTCCAGCACAGCGCACCTCCGGCCGCCGGCGGTGCCGCGCAGTCGGCGCCGCAGCACCGCGAACCGTCCCCGACGTCTTCCGGCATGAAGTCGAGCCAGTCCGAGAAAGCCCCCGCCGCAACCAGGCAGGCTGAGGACATGAAGGCCGGCAAGGACATGAAGAGCGGGAAGGAAATGAAGGCCGAGAGCCGCGAGGGCAAGGAAGGCAAGATGCCTGGTCATACGCCCGACAAAAGCGGCACCACGGCACAGAGCCGCGAGGACCGCATGAAGGCGGAATCCAAGGGCTCCGCGGACTCGAAGTCGCAGACCACCACCGGCCAGGCCGCTGCCGGCGCCAAGATGAGCACCGAACAGCGGACGAAGATCTCGACGGTAATCAAGTCGCAGCGCGTCGCGCCGGTGACGAACGTCAACTTCTCGATTTCGATCGGCACCCGTGTGCCGCGAACGGTGGTGTTCCACACCCTGCCGACGGAAGTCGTGACGATCTATCCGCAGTGGCGCGGTTACAAGTTCATCCTCGTCAAGGAGGAGATCGTGATCGTCGACCCCAATACCTACGCGATCGTCGCCGTGATCGCGGTCTAACGGCCTCCCGGGTCGGGCATTTGGGGGCGGGCAGCGATGCCCGCCCCTTTCCCGTGGGCGGCCGCGCCATGCCGATGCCCCTCAGGCGTTGGTTAACTGAATGATTTCCACAGCTTTTGGCGGCTTTTTCGCCAAGCAGATGAGGCTTCCGGGTCCCCCTCGGACGCCCCTGGAGGCTTCCCCTTGGCCCAGTAGTTACCTATAAGGCGGCCCACCTACACAGCCACCTTGCCGGGAAATTGATGGCCAAGGCCAGTTCCGAAACTATCTACGTGCTTAACGGTCCCAACCTCAACCTGTTGGGGATCCGGGAGCCGGAGAAATATGGCAACTTCACGCTTGCAGACGTGGAGAAGCTCTGCGTCGAGACCGCCGCACAATACGGATTGAAGGCCGACTGCCGTCAGTCCAACCACGAGGGCGAACTCGTCGACATCATTCACGAGGCGCACGCTAAAAAGGCGGCGGGCATCGTCATCAACGCGGCAGCCTATTCGCACACCTCGATCGCGCTGCACGACGCGATCAAGGGCGTGAACATCCCGACGGTGGAGGTTCACATCACCAACGTCCACGCCCGCGAGAGTTTTCGGCACCATTCCTTCACCG
>JAHCKB010000425.1 GCA_026125985.1 Bradyrhizobium sp. | reverse complement strand
TCGCCTCGTTCGGCAGCATCTGGGCATCGTCCCAGAGGATGCGGTGGAACGAGGTGTTCTTTGCGAACTCGTCAAGGCCCGAAATGCAGCGCTTGTGACGCAACAGCGATTTCGGCGTCATCACGATCAGCGGCTTGCGGATCTCGCGGTGCACCTGCCGCCGCAGCATATGGAAGTAGTTGGCGGGCGTCGTCGGATAGACCACCTGCATGTTGTCTTCCGCGCACATCTGCAGGAAGCGCTCGAGGCGGGCAGAGGAGTGCTCCGGGCCCTGCCCCTCATAGCCATGCGGCAGCAGGCAGACGAGGCCCGACATGCGCAGCCATTTCCGCTCGCCCGAGGAGATGAACTGGTCGAACAGCACCTGGGCGCCGTTGGCGAAGTCGCCGAACTGGGCTTCCCACAGCGCCAGCGCATTCGGCTCGGCGAGTGAATAACCGTATTCGAAACCGAGCACGGCCTCTTCCGAAAGCAGCGAATTGATCACCTCGTAGCGGCTCTGGTCGACGCCGAGATGATTGAACGGCGTGTAGCGGCTCTCATCCTCCTGGTCGATCAGCACCGAATGGCGCTGCGAGAAGGTGCCGCGCTCGCAGTCCTGGCCGGACAGGCGGACGGGATGGCCCTCTTCCAGCAGCGAGCAGAATGCCAAGGCCTCACCGGTTGCCCAGTCGATGCCGACGCCGTTGTCGATCGCCTTGGCGCGATTGTCGAGGAAGCGCTGGATGGTGCGGTGAACCCGGAAGCCGTCCGGCACCTTCGTGATCTTGCGGCCGATGTCCTTCAGGATCGGGAGATCGACGCCAGTCACGCCGCGCCTTGCATCCTCTTCCTGATCGGCGACCTTGAAGCCGGCCCACTTGCCGTCGAGCCAGTCGGCCTTGTTCGGCTTGTAGCTCGATCCGGCCTCGAGCTCGGCATCGAGCCGGGCGCGCCAGTCGGCCTTCAGTTTCTCGACCTCGCCCTCGGTGACAACGCCTTCGGCGATCAGGCGCTTGGCATAGATCGTCAGCGTCGAAGGATGCGCCGCGATGCGCTTGTACATGACCGGCTGGGTGAACGCCGGCTCGTCGCCTTCGTTGTGGCCGTAGCGGCGGTAGCACCACATGTCGATGACGACGGGCTTGTGGAATTTCTGCCGAAACTCGGTGGCGACCTTGGCGGCAAACACCACGGCTTCCGGATCGTCGCCGTTCACATGGAAGATCGGCGCATCGATCATCTTCGCCACGTCGGAAGGATAGGGCGAGGAACGCGAGTAGCGCGGATAGGTGGTGAAGCCGATCTGGTTGTTGACGATGAAGTGCACGGAGCCGCCGGTGCGGTAGCCCTTGAGGTCCGAAAGGCCGAAGCATTCGGCGACCACGCCCTGGCCCGCGAACGCGGCGTCGCCATGCATCAGCAGCGGCATCACCGAAATGCGCATGTCCGGTGGATCCCCGTGCTGGTCCTGCTTGGCGCGGACCTTGCCCAGCACCACGGGATCGACGATCTCGAGATGCGAAGGGTTGGCGGTGAGCGACAGGTGGATCCTGTTGCCGTCGAACTCCCGGTCGCTCGACGCGCCGAGGTGATACTTGACGTCGCCGGAGCCTTCCACGGCGTCCGGATTGGCCGAACCGCCCTTGAATTCGTGGAACAGCGCGCGGTGCGACTTGGCCATCACCTGAGTGAGGACGTTGAGGCGACCGCGATGCGGCATGCCCAGCACGATCTCCTTCACGCCGAGATTGCCGCCGCGCTTGATGATCTGCTCCAGCGCCGGGATCAGCGATTCGCCGCCGTCGAGACCGAAGCGCTTGGTGCCGGTGAATTTGATGTCGCAGAACTTCTCGAAGCCTTCGGCCTCGACCAGCTTGTTGAGGATGGCGCGGCGACCTTCCGGCGTAAAACTGATCTCCTTGTCCGGCCCCTCGATGCGCTCCTGGATCCAGGACTTCTGCGCGGCATTGGAGATGTGCATGAACTCGACGCCGAGCGTCTGGCAGTAGGTACGCTCGCAGATCGCGACGATCTCGCGCAGCGTTCCGTATTCGAGGCCGAGCACGTGATCGAGGAAGATCTTGCGGTCGTAGTCGGCTTCGACGAAGCCGTAGCTGCGCGGGTCGAGTTCCTCGCGATCCTTCTGCGCTTCGATGCCGAGCGGATCGAGCTTGGCGTGGAAATGGCCGCGCATGCGGTAGGCCCGGATCAGCATCAGGGCGCGAACGGAGTCGCGCGTCGCCTGATGAAGTTCGGCGGCGCTGACTTCCGCTCCCCCCTTGGCCTGGGCCTTGGCGGCAATCTTGGCGCCGACCGCCTTTTCCACCTGCGCCCAGTTGCCGTCCAGCGCGGAGGTAAGCTCGTCGCGGGGCGTCAGCGGCCAGTGGTCGCGGCCCCAGGATGCGCCTTCGGCATTCTTTTTGACGTCGGCCGGGCTGTCCTGCAGGCTCTTGAAGAACTCCCGCCACTCGGCGTCGACCGAATTCGGGTCCTGCTCGAAGCGGGCATAGAGGTCGTCGATATAGGCGGCGTTGGTGCCCTGCAAAAAGGAAGAAAGAGCAAAAGCGGCGTTCGCGTCCTGACGAGACATGATGGCGTCCTGGTGATTTTTTCACTTCGCGCATGGAATACGGCGCGGCGTCCGGTCTGGTTACGGACCGACGGATTGAAAGATCTTTACCTTATTCGCCGCGAATGTTCGCGCCGAAAAGCGCCAAACTACGAATTTACGTTCAAATCTTGGAAAAGTCCGAGCGAGGACGCTTTCGGACACGAAAAAGGCCCCGGCGTACCGCCGGAGCCTCGGGCCCGATTTGAGTGATCCGCCGATCCAGCACTAGCCGCGGAGCGACTCGACCAGCGTCTTACCCAACCGCGCGGGCGACGGCGATACCTTGATACCGGCAGCTTCCATGGCCGCAGTCTTGGAACCGGCATCGCCCTTGCCGCCGGAAATGATCGCGCCGGCATGGCCCATGCGGCGGCCGGGCGGCGCGGTGACGCCTGCAATGAAGCCTACCATCGGCTTCTTGCGGCCGCGTTTGGCCTCGTCCTTGATGAACTGCGCGGCGTCTTCTTCCGACGAACCGCCGATCTCGCCGATCATCACGATCGACTCGGTCGTCTTGTCGGCGAGCAGCATTTCGAGGACTTCGATGAAGTCCATGCCCTTGACCGGATCGCCGCCGATGCCGACCGCGGTGGTCTGACCGAGACCTTCGCGGGTGGTCTGGAACACCGCTTCGTAGGTCA
>JAHCKB010000424.1 GCA_026125985.1 Bradyrhizobium sp. | reverse complement strand
CGGTCGAGATCAAATACGACCCGAAGAAGATTTCCTACGGCAAGATCCTGCAGATCTTCTTCTCCGTCGCGCATGACCCAACCCAGCTCAACCGCCAGGGCCCTGACGTCGGCACCCAATATCGCTCGGCGATCTTCACCGCCAATGACGAGCAGAAGAAGGTGGCGGAAGCCTATATTGCGCAACTCAACGCGGCCAAGGTTTACAAGAAGCCGATCGCGACCAAGATCGACAAGCTCGACGCCTTCTACGCAGCGGAAGACTATCATCAGGACTATATGACGCTGCACCCGAACCAGCCATATATCGCCTTCAACGACCTTCCGAAGGTCGAGAATCTGAAGAAGATCTTCGCCGACAACTACATTGCCAAGCCGACGCTGGTGAACAAGGCCAAGGTCACCAACTAGGCTTTGCGGAAAGGAGAACCGATGTCCGACACCGGGACGAGCGGCAAGCTCGTCAAGAGCGAGACGGAGTGGCGCAAGGAGCTGACGCCGATGCAGTATGCCGTACTGCGTCAGAAGGCCACCGAGCGCCCCTTCACGGGCGAATACGAGCATGAACACCGCAAGGGCACCTATGTCTGTGCCGGCTGCGGCCAGACCCTGTTCGAATCCGATGCCAAGTTCGACTCCGGCTGCGGTTGGCCGAGCTTCTCGAAGCCGGCCGCCGAGAGCCATATCGACGAGGAGCAGGACCGCAGCCACGGCATGATCCGCACCGAGGTCCTGTGCTCGAAATGCGACGGCCATCTCGGCCACGTCTTCAATGACGGCCCCGGCCCGACCGGACTGCGCTACTGCATCAACTCGGCGGCGCTGAAACTGCAGCCCAAATAACCGCCGTCCGGGTTCGAACGGCTGCCCAGCCCCGCGCGACCAAAAACCGGTCGCGCGGGGTTCTGTTTTGCCTGTTCGGGCTCGCCTCGCGGCCGAACGAGGAAGTCTCAAAATGCAGATATCGAAGCTCGCCGGCCTGGGTCTCGCCCTCGCCTGCCTGATGGGGAGTGCAATGGCCGGACCCGCTACCGCCGCCGACAAGGTGTCGCTGTTCAAGGTAATCACCGCCAAGGACGAGATCGTGATCGGGCTTACCGCCGAGGAACTGGCCCAGATGGACGGCAATGCCGGCGGGGTGGCGAAGGCCCTGGTGGCCAAGGGTTCGCTGAGCGTCTGGCGCTATGCAGTCCGCAAGGCGGCGAGCGGCGACCTCGAGCAGGCACCGCTGCATAAGGTCGGACTGATCTCGGCCGAGTCATTGCGTGTCGAGCCCTATGCGACGCCGTTGAGGGTGGTGCCAATCGAAGAAGCTAAACAGTAGGCCCCCAAGCCAAGGAAGCGTTTGTTTCCGGAAGCAAATGTGCTTTTCTTGACGGGCGGCGGCGCGGAAAGGCGTGGGCGGCCGCCCGTTTGCGGGAGAGTGCCATGGTGTCGACGATCCTGATCGTCATTCTCGTTATCGCCCTGATGGTCGGGCTTAGCGGCCGCTTGGGCGGCTACGGCTATGGCTACGGCCATTCCGGAATGGGCCTGATTGGCGTTATCCTGATCGTGCTGGTTGTCCTGAAGCTGCTGCGCAAGATCTGAACCACCTAACTATTTGAAATAAATTAGGTAATACCGCTTTCAGGTGAGCCATGCGTGGATTCATCATCTAATATATTGCAGCGCAATAAGGGGTCGCATTTCTGTCAAAAAGGCCTATATTAGGCACTGAAATGACGGGTACGGCACCGCCGATCGCGGCTTTCGGCCCTCCTTAATCCCCAAGCTAACGCCAAGAAGATCAAGAGGTCCCCGACCATGCGTCCTTTGCGTCCGTTCAACTTCAACACTTCCGCCGAGCTGTTTCCTGCCGCCATCCGCAAGAAGAAGCGGGCTGGCTTTGCGTATCGCCGTTTCGGCACTGCCGCGGAAGCCGTGCAATTCGCGATGGAGCAGTTGCCGGCGGATTCGCTGAACGGCGCCTATCTGCAGGTCGAGGAAGCCCGGTTTGACCAGAACGGCATTCGCTCGCTCTATGAGAGCGAGGCTTTCCCGCTGCCGCGCCGTCCGCGCAAGGCCGAAGCCGCCTCGGAGAAAGACGCGGCCTGATCCCGGTTTCGACGCGTTTTCTTCACGCGAACCGGTATCCACTTCGCTTGAAAACGCCTTAGATACGCGGCTGCTTCTCCAGCCATCGGCGAAGCAGCCGCACGTTCCGTACATTGGCGCGGAACATGACGTCGAAGGCGTCGCCCGCCAGCGGCACCAACCCCACCACACCGTCGACCGCCACATTGCCGAGCATCCGCGCCGTGACATGCCACGGCGCGCCGAGGGCACGCGCCTCGCGCACCAGCCACAGCGAAATCGCCGTGGTGATGATGTCGCCCACGACCGGGATCAGGCCGATCAGCCCGTCGATGCCGTAGCGGATATTGGTGCCCGGTAGAATAAAGGCGACGTCCAGGAGCTTGGCAAGCGCCTCCAGCCGCGCCAGCCGCTGTTCGCGGTTCAGCGGAGCAAAAGTCGTCCCGCCGAACTCGAAATGGAAGCCCTGGAACTGCGGATCGGTCCGGTCCACTGGAATCTCCCGCCCCTCCTGATCGATGACGGGTCCGCGCGCCTCGGCGCGCGAGAAACTCGCCTGCGAGGTCTGCCCTGAGCGTGTCCGGCGCGGGGTGATGATGTGGTCGTCCTGCATGGCCATCACATGGTAACGCGATCGCGACGCACAAGTTGCGTCATGGTGCCGCTTGTTGCCTGCGCCTCAGGGCGCGCCCTAGACTGGGGGCATCTCATCTCCCACCAACACGACCAGCACGGAAACAACATGAAGACCTATTCGATTGCAGCCATCCCCGGCGACGGCATCGGCACCGAAGTGATCTCGGCCGGCGTCGAGGTGCTGCAGGCGCTCGCCGGGCGCGACGGCGGCTTCGGCATCACAGTCGACCATTTCGACTGGGGCGGCGAGTACTACAAGAAGCATGGCCGCATGATGCCGGAGAACGGCCGCGACCTGATCAGGAAGCACGACGCCATCCTGTTCGGCTCGGCGGGACACCCCGAGATTCCCGACCACATCACGCTGTGGGGATTGCGGCTTGCGATCTGCCAGCCGTTCGACCAGTACGCCAATGTGCGGCCGACGCGGGTGCTGCCCGGCATCACCTCGCCGCTGCGCCACGTCAATGGCGGCGAGCTCGACTGGGTAATCGTGCGCGAGAACTCGGAAGGCGAATATGCCG
>JAHCKB010000423.1 GCA_026125985.1 Bradyrhizobium sp. | reverse complement strand
AAAGGCTTTGGAGGAATGCCATAAGCTGATCTGGCGGCCGATAGCGGGCTGGTGCAGCGTTCACGGGCTGCAATCGACTGAGCGCGACTTCTTTCATTGCTAGGTCAGCTTCCAGATACATGTGGGTTGTCGTCGGGCTTTCATGCCCGAGCCACAGGGCGATTACGGTGATGTCGACGCCCGCCTGAAGGAGGTGCATCGCCGTCGTGTGGCGGATCGTATGCGGCGAGATCGCTTGGCCGGCGAGCCGAGGATGTTGTTGAATGGCATGCTTAACCGCCAGAGCGAGGCGTTGTGTTACGCTCGAGCGTGACAACTTCCCGCTCGCGCCATTTGGAAACAGGAAGTCGGAATCTTCGGCCCTGGCGAGCTGGCGCTTCCATTGTCGAAGAGTGCTGGCTGTTGTTTTCCAGAGCGGCATGCTCCGCCTCTTCCTTCCTTTCCCATGGAGATGTGCCACAGGCGATATGTCCAAGATGACGTCGCCGACCCGTAGATTGATGGCCTCCGATACTCGTGCGCCGGTGTTGTAGAGCAATGTGAACAGCGCACGATCCCGCCGCCCAACCCAACTTCGCTGATCGGGCGCCGCGATGATTGCCTCCATCTCTGGCTTGGTCAGAAAGCCGAGCACCGGTTTGTCATGACGCTTCGACGGAATTGCTAGGCCGTGCTCGATGGTGGCCAAGGCCGAGAGGTCGTGATGGGCAGCGTACTTCAGGAACGATCGGATCGCCGACAGGCGGGCGTTGCGGCTACGTACGCTGTTGCCGCGATTCCGCTCGAGATGATCGAGGAAGCCAAGGATCAACGTCGCATCCAAATCTCGGAGCGACAGACCGGTTGGCGACTTGCCGATGGATTTCTCCGCATAGAGCAGGAGCAATTTGAACGTGTCGCGGTAGGCTGCGATCGTGTTCGGGCTGACGGCCCGCTGTTGGTGCAAATGGTCGACGAAGAAGTGCTGCAACAACGTCGGAAACGATGAATGTAGGCTCGCATCAACCATGATCCACCTCCCCGGTCATGATTGCTTGTGCCTCGAAGCGTGCGCCGGCGACAGCCATCAACTCCGGCACGGCCTGCAAATACCAATAGGTATCCCCCAGGTTGACATGGCCCACATAGGTGGAGAGCGTCATCATGGCGTTGTCGACATCCGTGCCGTTCTCCTGCCACAGCATCAGGCGTCGACAGATGAAGGTGTGCCGGAGGTCGTGAACGCGTATGTAGCGATGGCCGCCGCGGGGAATGATCCTCAACTCGGCCGCAAAGCGAAGAAATACTCCTCGCACCTCGCTGTACCGAAGCACGCCCCCTGTCTTCTCGGACATGAAGAGCGGCGTGGTGATATTCATTGAACCATATCTGGCGCGTGCGCGCAGATAGCGTCGCAACACCTGGGTCGTGGTCGAGTGCAGGGGAACGAGCCGAGTCCGCTGGAACTTTGAGTGTCGGACTGTGAGGTGCGCCCGCGTGCCGTCAATGTCGCCACAGCGTAGGTTCAGTGCTTCGGATATCCGCAGGCCCGTAGCGGCCAGCAAACCAAAGAGCGTCGTGAAGGTTGCCGGCGTCAATCCTCCTTGTGGCGAGAGACGGCTCGCTGCTCCGATCAACGCCTCGACTTCCGCTGGTGTATAGATATGCGGTGCGAGCCGGCGTTTTGAACGACCGAAAGGAAAGCCGGCTGGAAACTCGGTGTGTGGATCGAGATCGGTGAGATAGCGTGCGAACGGGCGAAGAACGTCGACCCGTCTGGCCCATGTGTAAGGGTCATCGACCTGCGCTTCTTCCTTCGCCCATCGGAGAACTATGGCGGACGTCAAAGGCCCCTTGTGACCGCCCGCGTCCGCAAAACACGCGAAAGCCAATATTTGACTGCCTGGTCGTTTCAACGCGAAGCCGAGGCGACGGCGCTCTGCGAGGTAGGCTTCCGCCCGCGATAGCATGGTGTACGGAGCGCTCATGCCACGCTCCCCGGCCAGCACAGCGCGACCGCCGTGAGGCGCGAACTGTCAACACGGGTGTAGGTGGCCGACGTCACGATGCTGCGGTGACGCAGAACATCGGCAATCTGCTTCATTGGTGTCCCGGCATTGACGAGCCGAGTGGCCAGGGTGTGTCGCAGGATGTGAACGCGTGTGCGGTCCCAACCCAGCCGTTGATAGGCGGCATGAACGGCTTTCTGGACCACGCGCCGACCAACCGGCTCGCCCAAAGGGGCAACATGTCGAACGAAAATCTGGCGACATGTCGTCTTCGGCCGCTCGTGAAGAAGATAGTCGGCGATGGCCTCACCTGTCGCCCTTGGGAGCGGCAGCACGTCAGCTCGGCGGCCTTTGCCCGCGGTGATCCGGATGGTGCCGGCTTGCCAGTCGATGTCGTCTAGGCTCAGCCGGACGACCTCGCTGCTTCTGAGACCGAGATCGGCAAGGCATCGGACCATCGCATAGCCGCGCCGTCGCGATGGACAGGCCGCATCGAACGACCGGAAAAGCTGTTCCAGTTCGTCCCCAGAAAGTGCCTCGGGCAATTTGGTTTGACCCCAGCACGCTGGTTGAGGCACAGCGTGCATCAGATCGGTGACGTTGTCGCCGAGTAGTTTGCGATGGCGGAGATAGCATCGAACCGCGCCCGCCATGACGCGGATCGTACTCCTGCTCCATGTAGCGTCATCTAAAACGAAGCTTCGAATCGCCGATGGGCTGATGGATGTTGGATCGATTGGTCCCGATCCGAATTGAGCTTTGAGCAGGCGCCTGATGATCCGGCATCGGTGATCGCGCGTGCCTTGGGCCAAGCCCCAGACTTCCGTCATCTTCTCGTCGAACAACGCGAGTTCACGCGTGATCGGGTCGGCGACAGGACGGCGGATGATCCCCTTCGCGTAGAGGATGTGGATCAGGTGATTGAGGGCGGCCCTATTGATGATCGGGTTGCGCTGAACGGGGCGTGGACAGGTGCAGTTGGGCAAATGATCGGAAATGAATCGGCCGACGACTGCTTCGTCGACATTCTGGACCGCCCAGTCTTCCGAACGCAGCCAATCCCCGAAATGGAAGACGCTGGCGACATAACGGCGAACGCGTTTGGCCTGATAGCGCCTTGCTTCGAAGTGCTCGCGATAGTCTTGGACGATCGGTGCGAGAACGTTGGCAGGATCGTCAGGGCGGAGTTGAAGTCTGAGAGATGTGGCCATGCTTGATCTCCTCGTTGGTGGGAGATCATTCTGAAGCTGAG
>JAHCKB010000422.1 GCA_026125985.1 Bradyrhizobium sp. | reverse complement strand
GCCGGCCGGCCGCCATGAAGACGCTGGGGCCGAGCAGATCGTATTCGCGCCAACCGGTGAGGACGTCGCCGAAATCGATCAGCCCGGCGAGATGCCAATCGCCGCCTCGCTGCGCCAGCAGGAAGTTTTCCGGGATGTATTCGCCGGTCAGGATCACCGGCTGCGGATGCATGGGAATCAACTCGGCGGCGTCGCGCAGCAGATCGTCCAACCCATCGAGAAATTTTTGCGCAAGTCCGAGCCGCTCGTGGCGCGCCCGGCATCCGGCGACCTGTCCGCGCATGAACTCGGCCCAACCGGGTTCGATCGCCGCCAGTGCGCCTGTCGGCACGCGTTGCACTTCGGCAATGACAGCGCCGATCTCGGCAAGGACCCGCTCTTTCCCGGCTTCCGGCAGCACGGGCCACGCCTGCGATCCCAGTTCGCCCGGAAGATGCGTGATGACGAGATAAGGCCAGCCGTCGCGCTCGCCCTCGACGACAATCTCGGGGATGGGGATGCGGAGACGCCCTCCAAGCAACGACAGAGTGGCGCGTTCCGAAACAAATTGCGCGCGAAGCAGCGGCGGAAAGATCTTCAGGATGAGCTGATCGTCGAGCCCGATGACAAGATTGGTGCCGGTGGCGAAAAACCGCGGCTCGTTGCATGGCAAGCCGTGGCTGCGGGCGATATCGACCGCCGCCGGCAGACTTACCCTGACGTCGTTGCGCCAGGCGCGGTAGCTCTCGTAATCCAGAAAGGCCGGCAACTGCATCGCTAACCGGCCGGCCATGATGGCTCGAAAGACGCGCGCACCTCAGTGATCCGGATTGGCGCGTTCGAACTGGCGCAGCAGTCGGTTGCCGCGTTCGACGGCCGCATCGAGCGCCGCCTTTGCGGATTTCTTGCCTGCGAAGGCAAGCTCGAGCTCGTCCTCGATGGCGTCGCGCACCAGCACGAAGGAGCCGAGCCGCACGCCGCGCGAATTGTTGGTCGGCGACTTCAGGGTGATCTGCTCGGCGGCGATCGCCGCTCCCGGGTTACGATCATAGTATCCCTGCGAGCGCGTCAGCTCGAAGGCCGCGCGCGTTACCGGCAGGTAGCCGGTGTTCTGGTGCCAGGCCGCCTGCACTTCGGGCCTCGACAGGAAAGCGAAGAACCGCGCGACACCGGCATATTCCGCACGCGGGCGGTTGCGCAACACCCACAGCGTGGCGCCGCCGATGATGCTGTTCTGCGGCGCGCCGGCAACATCTGGCCAGTAGGGCAGCATGCCGTAGCCGACCTCGAACTTCGAATTCGCCTTGATGTCGGCGCGGGTCGCCGACGACCCGATGAAGATGCCGCACTCGCCCTTCTGAAAGCGCGGCTCCGCCGACGCACCCCGGCCGCTGTAGTCATAGACCTTGCTGGCCTGCCAGTTTACGAGCTTTCCGATGTGGCGCACCAGCAGCGCATTGTTGAAGGTCAGCTCCGCATCCAGCCCGCCAAAGCCGTTCGAGCTGGTCGCGATCGGCGCATTGTGAAAGGCGGAAAAATTCTCGACATGAATCCAGGACGGCCAGGATGTGGTGAACCCGCAAGGCACGCCCGAGGCGCGCAACTTTTGCGCGGCAGCCTCAACCTCCGGCCAGGTCTTCGGCGCCACCGCCGGATCGAGCCCGGCAGCGCTGAACAGGCCCTTGTTGTAGTAGAGGATCGGCGTCGAGGCATTGAACGGAAAGGACAGCATGTTGCCTGCAACGTCGGAGTAATACCCGGTGACTGCGGGAAGGTAGGCGTCCGGCGAGAATTCTTCCGATTGGTCACGCATCAGTTCGTAGACCGGATAGATCGCGCCGCGCGCCGCCATCATGGTGGCGGTGGCGATCTCGTTGACCTGGACGATTGCGGGCTGGTTGCGCGAGCGAAATGCGAAGATCGAGGCAGTCACCGTCGCCGTATAGTTACCCTTGTAGGTCGGGACGATGCGGAATTCCTTCTGCGACGCGTTGAAATCGGCGGCAAGTTTCTCCAGGTTCTTGCCGAGCTGGCCCGACATGGCGTGCCACCAGTGGACTTCGGTGACCGCATGCGCCGGAAACGCGAAGCCGATGGCGGCAAGGCAGGCCGCGATCTGCAGCAATGTGCGCACCTGTCTCACGACCGAATGGTTCCTCCGGCTATTTGCGCCAACGGCTTCTTATCAGGCGGCCCTCAATATGTCCGCACTCCGCCGGTTGCAATCCGGAAATGCCGCACGCGCATCTGCAAAATGCGTCAAATCCCTGGCAGGATAGCCACGAAAGGCCGGTTTCTGCTAAGAAGGCCGGGAAGGTGTTGAACCTTTTTCTTCTTCCATAGACTCCATCACCAAGGGAATGAGTGCTTGAAGGTGTTTGGCCGCGCCGGGTTTCAGCGGACGGTGGTTTTTGTTGTCGCGCTGTTGGTGACGGCCGGCTCAACGGAAGCGTTTGCGCGCGAATTTCGCGTCGCCGATACCCAGAGCGAGGACTATCCGACCGTCCAGGCACTCCGCTTCATGGGCCGCCAGATCCACGAACGCACCGGCGGACGTCATGAAGTAAAGGTGTTCCACTCGCGCCAGCTCGGCGAGGAAAAGGAGACCCTGGAGCAGACGCGCGTCGGCGTCATCGATCTCAACCGCACGAATGTAGCGCTTATCGGAAATATCGTGCCGGCGATGAACGTGCTGGCGCTGCCATTCCTGTTCCGTTCCATCGAACACATGCAGAAGGTGCTCGACGGACCGATAGGCAACGAAATCCTCGGCAGCTTCGAACCATATGGCTTCGTGGGGCTTGCCTTCTACGATTCGGGTGCGCGATCGATCTATAACGGCATTCATCCCATCCGCTCGCTCGCCGACCTCAAGGGATTGCGCATCCGGGTGCAGCAATCGGGACAGATGAGCGAGATGATGCGCGCACTCGGCGCCACCCCCGTGGAGCTGGCGTATGGCCAGGTGCTGACCGGACTTGCGACAAGGCTGATCGACGGCGCAGAAAACAACTGGCCGTCCTTTGTCACCACGGATCATTACCTGCATGCCGGCCATTACACGCTCACGGAACACACGATGAGCCCGGAAGTGCTGGTGATGTCGCTGAAGGCCTGGGAAACCCTGTCGCCCGACGAACGTAGGATATTCAGGGAGGAAGCGCGTCGCTCCGGCCAGTTCATGCGGGAAAAGTGGCGCGATCTCGAATTGCAGTCGCGCAAGCAGGCGGAAGCGGCAGGCGTCGTCATCGTGACCGATATC
>JAHCKB010000421.1 GCA_026125985.1 Bradyrhizobium sp. | reverse complement strand
GTCAGCGTCGGGTGGGCCCAGGACTATCGGAAGCTGTGGGACACCATGACGGTCTCCGCGGACTGGCAAAAAAAGGCGAACGCTATCGCTACCCGGATCGTCGCGAGTCAGGGTCGATACGCGGCCGCGGTCGCCGGCACATCTGTGCCCTGGTGGTTCGTTGCCGTCGTCCATGCCATGGAATGCAGCCTGCGGTTTGACCAGCATCTCCACAACGGTGATCCGCTCACGGCCAGGACGGTGCAGGTACCCAAGAATCGTCCGCCAGCTGGCAACCCGCCCTTCACGTGGGCACAGAGCGCACGCGATGCAATCGAGTTCGAGCGTTTGACATCAATCGTGGATTGGTCACTTGAGAACGTGCTGTTCAATTGGCACCGCTATAATGGAATCAACAACGAGTACAAAAGGAAGGGCATTCCGACGCCATACCTGTGGAGCGGCTCACAGCACTATCGCAAAGGTAAGTACGTCCGTGACGGCGTGTTCGATGCCAATGCAGTCTCGGCCCAAGTCGGCGCCGCGGTTCTCCTGAAGTCCTTAGTCGATCTGGGCGCGGTGAAGCTCGGTGCGGTCGCAGTCGAGAGCAACGGCGCGGCGGCAACGGGAAACACTAACGTCCTGTTGATCGACACGTCCGGTACTGACTTTGCACACGCCGCCAACGAGTTAGACTACCCCGGTCGTCTCAAGAAGGGAGCCGGTACGACTCCCTTCGAGGTGAAGTCCGTTCGACGCATCCAAGAATGGCTCAACATACACGGCGTCGTCACGCCTGTAGACGGGAGATTCGGCGATTCAACAACCGATCAACTTAAGGCCTTCCAGACTGCCCATGGACGCCCCGCAACAGGCGAGCTCGATGAGGAGAGCTGGGCGCTGCTTACAGCCCCCATGAGGCATGCCTTGGCCAAGGTTGAACTGGCACCGGGGGCAGCGCTCGAAGATGTGGTCGTGGCCGTCGGCAAGCAACATATCGCGCAGCACCCAATCGAGGTCGGCGGCAACAACCGCGGCCCTTGGGTGCGCCTCTATATGCGAGGTCAGGAAGGAGAGAGCCAAGCGTGGTGCGCCGGATTCGTTTATTTCGTCGTGGCCCAGGCAGCACGCGACCTAAATGAGAGCGCGCCCTTTCCGCGCCAGGTCTGGGTGCCCACGCTGGTGGCAGAGGCCAAGGCAAGCGGCCGGCTCGTCTTGGCTGAGGACGTCAACACGCCGATGAAGCGGGCCTCAAAAGTGCGGCCCGGACACATCTTCGTCGTTCGAGGCGCGAACCCAGCCTATACTCACACCGGTATCGTGCTCGCCTTAAAGGAGAGCTCCTTCGACACGCTCGAAGGAAATACAGGTGGCGATGGCGGCGTCGACGGCGCAAATGCCCGTCAGGGAAACCGCGCGTTCGGGAGCAACGACTTCTTACACTTACTCTAGTTTGGTGCTGCTGTCCCGCGGCGGCGAGCAGTGCAGAGGTGGAGAAGGCGATGAACGTAACTGCTTTTGTCTGTATCAGGAGTCGAGCTGCGCGGAGACGGCGGCCGCGAAAAACGGGCGGCGTGGCAGAGCACTTACGCTTGAGCGGGTGATGTGCGCAGGAAGCATTGCGCTGCAACCCACCATGTCCCGCTTTTGCTGAGCTAGTCCCTCCGAATTGCAGGGGTGGTGTGGGTAAACATCAGATGGTCTATTCAGCAGTTTGAAGACATGGCACTGCCGGTGCATTCGTTCTAGGTGTACACACTGTCGGTCTGAACGGAAGGTGGAAATGCGCGATATTCTTCTTTCCCGGGTATCACGCGTCAAATCGGTCGGACGGTGGCTGCAGTCGGTCCTGGCATCGCTGTCGCTTGAGCGAATGCGCGACCTGGTCTTCGGCTATGATTTATTCATCTCTTACGACTTCGACGAGGCCGGCGATTACGCCACGAAACTGAAGCGTAGACTCGAAGAACTGGAAAGGCCTGTCCGCTGCTTCCTGGATCGGGACGGAGGGTTTCATCCTTCTGATGACCTAAAAGTGGCCTCGCGGCGGCGCATCCGCATGGCGCAATACCTTGTAGCGATTCTGACTCCTGGCGTGGGTCAGCCGCTGTCTTGGGTGCCCCGCGAGTTGGAGCTGTTTACACGCGGCGGTAAGAAGTATCGTGACCGACTGGTTCCCCTCAACGTCCAGAACAGTCTCCAGGCATTTCCGCCGGGGGCCGGGGTGCGAACCTATCTGCCCTTCACCCCTGGGCCGGATGGTGGATCGTCCATCCTTTTCCAAGCGGTGTCTGCCGAAGAATTCGCGGACGGACCGTCGGCTTCAACCATTGCCCGAATTGTCGGCATGATGGGTGCGCGGCGAGTGGATCGTACGCGCCTACGCTTCTTTAAGGCCGCGACCGCTGTCTTAGCTAGCCTTTTCCTGGCGACGTTGGCCTTGTTTCTCGTCGCCGAGGATAGGCGACAGGCCCTCGCCGAGACGTTCTCCCAGACCATGCTGCGCGGCGGGGCGTCGTTGCTGGACTACGGCAATGTCCCAGGTGCCGTCGCCAATATCGCTCGTGCCTTGGATGCAAACCCCAACAACATCAGTGCCGGAGACCGGCTTTATAGTTTGCTGCTTCAACGGCCGACGCCTTGGCGGAAGGTCGATCAGTTCAAACCGGGCGTCCGCATTGTCGCGGGAGCCCAGACTGACGATGCCCGCTTAGTGGCGCTTGCGCTGGCCAACGGCACGGTCTTGATAGGAACATGGCCCGGGAAACTGTTGGAGGCGGCCGGCGATCGCTGTAGCTACCGAGAAGGGGACGAGCTGAAACTTGGCTTCGCATCCGATGGCAAGGTGCTCGCGGCCTGGCGCAATGATGGCGAGTTGTGCGCGTGGGATGTCGCGACACGTCAGTTGCTCGATCCCTTTGAAGGGACAGCCAAAGTGACGGCTTTCGCGATCAGTCGCGATTCGCAGCGCATTGTGGTCGGGTTCGAGGATGGCTCGGCCATCATGAAACCGCTCAAGGGCGGGAAGGCGCAAACGATGCCTGCGCTCATCAGAGCGCCGTCCGGCAGCGAGACGTACACCACGGAAGAGGAGACTGATACGACGGAGTCGATTGACCCGAACGACGAGAAGCCGCCCGAGAAAACGGTTTCGAACCTTCAGTTCGTCGCGAATGACAACAAGGTCGTCGTCGCTCGAGAAGACGGGGTACTGGTTTGGAACCTTGGGTCAGATACTGTCACCGAGTTGTTCGTCAACGAACCCGCGAACGAGAACAGGCAGATTGGCGATACCTTCGTTCGCGCTTCTCCCGATGGGCGCTGGTA
>JAHCKB010000420.1 GCA_026125985.1 Bradyrhizobium sp. | reverse complement strand
ACTTTGTGATCGCCATCCTACCCCTTTTCAGATCGGGTCGAAGCCCATTTTGAGCGCCGTTTGACTGGTTTGACGCGCTTTGGCTGTGACTTTTTGGAGCCAACGGCGGGGGGCGGATTACTGTATTCTGGATTCAGCCTGATTCGCGGCGGCGAATGCAGCTAATCCAGTGATCACCGCGTTCCCTGAAGGCCTTAACAGCCGCATTTGGCGGAACCCGAGCCCATGCTCCCTGGAATCCGTTTTCTGCTCACCGCAATCATCCTGTCCGCATCCGTCCTGATCTTCGGCCTTGGCGCAGCCGCCCTGCTGCGCGCCGCCCATGAGGAAGTTGCCAACATCCCGGCGCGACGGGTGATGGCCGAGCCGGTCTTTGCCCATCAGCCCGATGCTCCGGCGCCGACACTGGCCTTGCTTCGCCTTGAGCCCGTCGCACCCGAAAAGGCGCCGGATACGCCACCCGCTGACACCACGACAATTCCCGAACCCGTGGCTGAATCGGCGCCGGTGCCGAAGGTGGAGACGAAGCGGCTCGCCGCGCTGACGTCGGACGACCCGACAACTGCCGACACGGCGAACGACACCACACCCGCCGAGGCGACGAAGCCAGAAATCACAGCGATGCCTGAGGGAGGAAGCGAAACCTCGCTCGCGGAAACGCCGGTATCACCGCCTGCATCCGCCGAAGCGCCCGCCCCGACCGAGGCCCGGCTGGCTGCGCTCGATACTGCATCTCCGCCACCGAGCGACACTCAACCTGTCGCGTTCGAGCAAATCGCGCCGCCCGCGATGACCGATACCAGCTTGCGTACAACGAAATCGGCCGCGCTCGGCGGCCCCGCCGCAAAGGCCGAGACAACGACTGAAGCAAAGAAGGCGGGCGAAGAGTCGGACCCTGCCGAGATCCGCCGGAAAAAACGCGCCGAGCGCGCGCGGGAGCGACGCCGACAGGCCGCGAGGCGTGCGAGGCTCGCCGCCCAGCAGGCTGCAGCCCAGCAGACCTTCGATCCCTTCTCGCAAGCGCTGCTGTCAGCGCAACCGGCGCCGACGACCGCGCGCCGCCGCCAATAGTCAGGTCGGCCCGGTGGCAACCGGCGGACCGCCGGCCGCGCCCCACTCCGTCCATGAGCCGTCATACAGCGCCGGGTTTTCGACGCCGAGGCGATAGAGCGCCAGCGTCAGCACGGCGGCGCTGATTCCCGAACCGCAACTCGTGACGATCGGCGCATCGAGCTTGACGCCGGCGGCGGCAAACGCTGCACGCAATTCCTCGAGCGACTTCATCTCGCCGGTCGCTGAATCAAAAAGTTTGTTGAAGGGCAGGCTCAGGCTGCCGGGGATGTGGCCGGAGCGCAGGCCGGCCCTGGGTTCGGCAGCCTTGCCCTGATAGCGCTCGTTCGAGCGCGCATCGATCACCTGTTCGGCGCGACTCGAAAGATTGGCAACAAGCTGCTCCATGCTGCGCACGCGGCGTGCATCGAAGGCGGCCTTGAAGGTAGCCGGCTTCGGCGTCGCCTGCCCGCTCTCGACCTTGCGTCCCTCGGCAACCCACTTCTTCAGACCACCGTTGAGAATGCGGACGTCCTTGCCGAACGACAGGAACATCCACCACACCCGGGGACCGGCGGTCCAGCCGCCGGAATCATAGACGACGACGGTGTCGTCGTTGCCGATGCCGAGCGCGCCGACATCGCGGCCGAACTGCTCGGCGGAGGGAAACATGTGCGGCAGCGGGTTGGAATGATCCGACACCGCATCGACGTCGAAGAACACCGCACCCGGAATGTGACGGGCGAGATAGTCGTCCTTCGGCAGCGGCAGGATGCCGGGCAGCTTGGACGTGCCGTCGACGACCCTGACATTGGGCTTGCCGAGATTGGCGGCGAGCCATTCGGTCGAGACGAGCGGATCGGTGGAAGTCATGGACAATTCCCTCGCATGTTCTCTCAGTCGTCATGCCCGGGCTTGTCCCGGGCATCCACGACTTCTGGGGAGCAAAGACGTGGATGGCCGGGACAGGCCCGGCCATGACGCATGGATGCGGTTCGCCTACCCCTTCTTCTTCGGCTCCCACTTCTCGATCGGGCCGCCGGCCTCGCGCCAGGCGGCAAAGCCGCCGCCCATATGCGCAACCGGCTTCAGTCCCATGTCCTTGGCGGTCTTGGCGGCGAGCGCCGAGCGAAGGCCGCCGGCGCAGTGAAAGACGAACTTCTTGTCCTCCTGAAAGATCGCCTTGGCATAAGGGCTCTGCGGATCGATCCAGAATTCCAGCATGCCGCGCGTACACGAGAAGGTGCCGGGGATCTTGCCTTCGCGCTCGATCTCGCGGGGGTCGCGGATATCGACGAGAACGACGTTCGGATCGTCAAGCAGCTTGATCGAGTCTGCCGCGCTGATGGTTTCGATCTCGGCATTGGCTTCGTCCATCATCGCCTTGATGCCGCGGTGGATATTCTGGGGCATGAGCACTCCGCTGAATGAGAATGTGTGCAGCTACCGCACCAGCTCCTTCATCGCGCTCTCCAGCCCCTCGATCGTGATCGGGTACATGCGGTTGGCGAAGATGCGGCGGATGATGGTGGTGGATTCCGAATAATCCCAATGCCGCTGCGCGACCGGATTGAGCCAGACCGTGTGCGGATAGGTGCGGATGATGCGATCGAGCCAGATCGAGCCGGCCTCCTCGTTGACGTGCTCGACCGAGCCGCCCGGCACCATGATCTCGTAGGGGCTCATCGAGGCGTCGCCGACGAACACGACCTTGTAGTCGTGCGGGTACTTGTGCAGCACGTCCCAGGTCGGCGTGCGGTCGGTGAAGCGACGCTTGTTCTGCTTCCACACGCCTTCATAGAGGCAGTTGTGGAAGTAGAAATATTCCATGTGCTTGAATTCGGTCTTGGCGGCGGAGAACAGTTCCTCGACCTGCTCGACATGGGAATCCATCGAGCCGCCGATGTCGAAGAACACCAGCACCTTCACCGCATTGCGCCGTTCGGGTCGCATGTGGACGTCGAGATAGCCCTGATTGGCGGTCTTCTGAATGGTGGTGTCGAGGTCGAGTTCGTCCGGCGCGCCTGTTCGTGCGAACTTGCGCAGGCGGCGCAGCGCGATCTTGATGTTGCGGATGCCGAGTTCGACATTGCCGTCGAGGTCCTTGAACTCGCGCTTGTCCCAGACCTTCACCGCGCGGTTGTTGCGGTTCTTCTCCTGGCCGATGCGCACGCCTTCGGGATTGTAGCCATGGGCGCCGAACGGCGAGGTGCCGCCGGTGCCGATCCACTTGCTGCCGCCCTGGTGGCGCCCCTTCTGCTCCTC
>JAHCKB010000042.1 GCA_026125985.1 Bradyrhizobium sp. | reverse complement strand
CTCTGCTGGCTCTGGTTGGCGAGCGCCAGCGCGGACACCGCGATCGACTGGCGGGTCGACAGCGCCTGGCTGTTGGCCGCTTCCTCGTTGGTGTCGGCCAGCGTCAGGTTCGACGAGCCGGTCTGCAGCACGTTGATCAGGTTCTTCGAGAAGTCCTGACGGATCTGCACGATCGACAGGTTCGAACCGAAGGCCGACGCCTGCGAGCGGAGCGTGCTGCTGGCGGCCGCAAGGCCGCTGACGACCTTGTTGACCGAAGCGTTGTCCTTGAAGTCGCCGGACACCAGCGTCGCAAGGCCGAGGCCCGCGGCGTTGAAGTTGACGCCGGCGATCGACAGCGTCGAGTTGCCGGTCTCGTTGAAGGTCAGCTTCAGCGTGTCGCCGGTCAAGAGGTTGACACCGTTGAACGAGGCATCCTGCGCCGTCGTCGTGATCTGGTTCAGGATGTTGTTGTACTGGTCAACCAGGTTGTTGCGGGTCGCCGCAGCGCTCGCATCGACTACCGGAGCGCTGCCGGCGACGCCGAAGAAGAGCTGGCCGGAAGCCGCCGCGGTACCGCTGATCGTGCCGATCGTGGCGGAGGCCGCGTCGTTGGTGGTGGTGATGGTCAATCCGCCGGTCTGCGACAGTGTGGCCTGCAGGTTGTTGGAGGCCAGCGCCGCGTTGAGCTCGTTGAGCGTGTCGACCTGGTTCGCACCGGTACCGAAGGTGATATTGGTTGCGGTGCCGCCGCCGGTCGAGGCGATCGCCAGCGTCAGGTTGTTGAGCGGAGGCAGGCCCGTGCCGCGAGCCTGGCTCACGCCGGTGCCGAGGCCGAGCGCAGCGAGCGCGGCGGCGTTGGACGAGGAGATGCTCAGGTCCGAGGTGGTGCCGGTGTGGACCTGCAGCGCACCCGCCACGACCGTCGACGAACTCGGGGTCGCACCCGACAGCGCGTCGAACTTCTGCAGCAGCTGCGTCACGTTGTCGGTGACGTTGATCTGGTTGTTGCCGGTCGCACCCGACGCCACGAAGGTGATGTTCTGGCCGTTCACCGTGATGGTGTCGCCGGCCACGAACGCTGCGCTGAGCGCATTCGACGAGGTCGTAGCCGTACCCGACAGCGTCGTCGCACCGGTGATGGCGGAAGCGCCGCCGGTGGAGTTGCGCGACACCGTGTCGCCGGTGAGGCCGTTGAGACCGAGCTTGGCCAGCGTCGAGGTCGACGAGCCGACGAAGCTGATGTCGGCCGTGGTGGTGGTGGTCAGGCTGACCTGGCCGCCAGAGACGGAGGCGGTGCCGCCGGTGGCCTGGTTGATCGCGGTCAGGATGTCGTTGATCGTGCCGGTGGAGATGTCGATCGACAGGTTGTTGCCCGCGATCGAACCGGTGTTGCCGCCGCCGGTGTGGAACGTGACCGTCTTGTTGTTGATGATCAGGTAATCGGAGGTGGTGAAAGCGTTGCCGCCGATCAGGGCGTCGGCGCCGCCGGCCACCTGCGGACCGGTCAGCTTGGTCGCCGAGGTGATGGCGGCCGAAGCGTTGACGACGCCGCCGCCGCGGTTGACGGTGGCGATACCGAGCGCCGTCGCCACAGCACCGCCCGTGATGGTGACGTCGTTGCTGGTGCCGGTGGCGATCTGGATCGCGCCCGTGCCGGTCACGCTAACCGTCACACCCGTACCCGCCGCCGTCTGGATCGCAGACGTGATGTCGCCGAGGGTCGCAGTAGTGCCCACACCGAGGCCGATCGTGGTGTTGCTGCCCACCGTGGCGACGGTGGTGCTGTTGTCGAAGGTGATGGTGTTGCCGTTGACGGTCAGGGTCTGGCCGGCCAACGCGGCCAACACGGCGCCGTCCAGATGGGTGCCGGCGCCGCTGTTGAGCGAGGTGGTACCGCTGGCGGCAGCGGGCGAGCTGTCCTGCAGCGCGACCGAACCGACCACCGTGTTGGTGGTGTAGGCGGTCTGGTTGGTCGCGACCTTGGCGGCGCCCAGCACGTTGTTGGTGGAATAGACCGGGAGCTGGTTGTTGTTGACCGCGCTGCCGGCGAAGGTGGCGTCGATCGGCGCGCCGGTGCCGAGCAGGTTGGAGGCGGTGGCGCCGTTGATGGTGACGCTCGCGCTGGACTTGGAGGAGTAGCCGACGGTGGCCTGCAGCGCTTGCGTTGCGACCGACTTGGCGCTGTCGACGAGCTTCTGCAGCGAGGTGATGCCGGTATTGGCGGACTGCAGGACCTGCACGCCGTTGCTGATGCCGTCCAGCAGGTTGTTGATGTCGCTGGCGCGGTTATCGAGCGAGGCGGCGGTGAAGAAGTTGGTGGGATTGTCGAGAGCCGTATTGACCTTCTTGCCGGTGGCAAGGCGGTTCTGCGTGGTGGCGAGCAGGTCGGCGGTGGACTGCAGCGAAAGCAGATTCTGACGCACTGACGCTGAAAGAACGATACCGGACATAACTTATACCCTTCTGGATGAACGCGATGACGCTACGCCGCTACTTTCCTCGGCGACCCTGCCACACTGTGGCCTCGGAGCTACCACTTGGTTAAGGTGCTTCTCCGTACAAATACCGGAATCGACAATTGCTCCATCCACGTCATCGCTATCCGCGCGATGGTGTACGATCTGGCGGGTTGGTCGATAAGGAAGCGTTTACCATTTGCGTCATGGCTGAGCGCCGCCGGGTGTGGGTGCGGCGTATTACGCTCGCATGTGATCTCGGTACTGTCCGCATCGCTGTTCGACGCGCGGAGATTGCGATCGCTCATGCGATGCTCTGCCTGATTTCTCAGTTTGTCCCGCCATCGTGCGGTGCGACGCGAAGCGCATTCGGCTATCCGGACTAACGGTGTAGCCGTACTTCTACGGTCAGAAGTTTTCACACACGACTAACCATCGGATTCGATAGTGGCCCGAGCACAGGAGAGCTCGAATGTTCACGTTCGAAACGGCTGACCAGAAGGAAGCCCGGCGTTGCCGAATCGCGCAGTTCAATGGCCGGGCGATCACGCTCAGATCCAACGGATCGACAGTAACCGGCATGGTCCGGTCGATCGTCGAGAGCAAATCGACTGACCCGTCGGTATGGGTCGTTACCCTGATTCCGAACCCGCCCAGGGCCAGTCAACGACATCCGGCCGCTCGTCATGGGGCATTCGCCGAAGATCGCCATCGAACGAATTCCAGTTCCCGGATGTAAGGTAGACTCAGGCCGACTGCAGCGTCAGCGCCTTGCGGACCAGATCTGCCGCGTTCTTTGCACCCAGCTTGCGCATCGCTTCCGCCCGGTGGCTTTCGAAGGTACGGGGGCTGATGTTCATGCGCAGCGCACCCTCCTTGTTGGAATAACCCTCGCTGATGAGGGCAAGCACTTCGCGTTCACGTCGGGTGAGCGGCTTCTGCTCGGGGTTCGACGCCAGCATCACCTCCGACGCGCGATCCCGCGCACGACCCGCAGCCCCTTCAGTCCGGACGATATCTGCAGCCTCGGCGCGGGTCACGCGACCGTCGGAAAGCTGCTTGACCATGGCATAGACACGTTCGGCCTGCTCCAGGGCATTGTCGACGACCTGTTGCAGGTAGACACGATTTCCTTGGGTCTGAGAGAACTGGGAACTCTGCCGCTTGAGTTCGTTCATATAGAGGATCATCGCCGTCAGAGGCCCATTGAGCTCCAGCGCGATGGCGGTTGCCACCTCATCCTCCGCACGGGTACGCGCGCCCGAAAGCGGAACCACTTCTGAGGTTCCGGCGGATGGCGCGCTCGCCTCGGCCCGATAGTCATGATGCGACATAAGAATGAATCTAACGGATCTTGCCTCAATTATGGTTAATTTTTGTCGCCGTAAGACTACGGAGATTTCCGCACAAACTCCGGAAAATCATTCCTTTCGCCTCGATTTTGGGGAAAATTAGGAATTTCTTCTTCTATTGGCTCGCCTGGAACACGATCTGTTAACGCCATCGGCGACTCAGATCGGTAATTCTACGGGCGAAAAATTTACGATTTGGGCGGCCAGCTGGCACGGCGCGCGCGGGCCGGCAACCAATGAAGGCACTAGGCAAGCAGCGCTTTTCGAGCCCGAACTCTGGCGATCGAACGCCCGATCGCGCCGGAATTCAGCTGCCCGCCGCGCAAGCCCCGCTCCACGGCCTCCGCGATACCAGCCATCTCACCCTCCTGGTCCAACAAATTGTTGCCGATGCAGAGCATGTCGATCCCGGCCGCGAACGACCGGAGGCAGGCCGCCTTGGTGCCGAGCGCCTTCTGCAGGCCCTGCATCTGCATGTCGTCCGTAACCAGCAGTGTTTCGGGCAACCTCGCGCGCAGCCGCCCGATTGCTGCGGATGAGAGCGTCGCCGGATTGTCGCGATCCCATTGCCCGACGATGGCATGGCTGACCAGCACGGCGTCGCCGAACGTTTTCGGAGCCAGCGACCAGAACAGCGCTTCCTGTTCCGGCCGCAGCGTATCCGTGATGTCCATGAACTCCCGATGCGAGTCGACATTCGCGCCGCCGATGCCTGGATAGTGCTTGAGGCACAATCCGACGCGCGCTTCCCGCGCAATCTCGCTCATCAGCCGCGCATTGGCTTCGACCTCGCCGATATCGGCCGAGTAGGACCGCCCGATGCGGCCGATATTGGGATTGTCAGGATTATAATCGACGTCGATCACCGGCGCGAAGTTGTAGCGGATGCCGAGCGCGCGCAACTCGCGGAGGCTTGCCACGAGGATCGTTCGTCTTTCCCGCAACGGCAGCCGGTTGAAGTCCTTCGCGCTGGGAAGCGCCACGAAACCGCGTGTGTCCTTCAGCCTCCGAACCAGCCCGCCTTCCTGATCGATGAAGACCAGAGGCGAGGTCGGCAGCCGGGCGATCTCCGTACAGAGCGCACGGACCTGTTCCAGCGATTCGATGTTGTTGTCATACCGCTGCGTACGGACGGAGTAATCGAACAGGATGACGCCGCCGAGCCCGAAGCGCGCGGCGAATTCCTTCAGCCAGTCCGGGACGGATTTGCCGAAGAAGCCGAGGATGAAGAGCTCGCCGATTTCCATCCGCTTTTGGCTTCGTACCTTCTGCGGGCATCACTAACGGGCAGTTGGCGGAGAGGGAGGGATTCTCCAAGCAGTCGGATAGATCCAATAAAATCAGACACTTATTGCAAGCCCGACGCCGCCGTGTGTACCAGTCTTGTGCCCCGAAGTCGACGGAATTTTACTGCTACTCGGTTCGAGACATGCGGTACAACCTCATCCACACTTGCAGGATAGAGACATAAGCAGACCGCTGTCGCGCGACCGTGACGCTTCTCCGGTGGCGACAAGGCGGGGGCTCGCCCATTGCATCGCTCCAGGCGACGATGACGGTCTTTCCGAGAATCGGTAAGGAAGCAGCATAGGCGGGTGGAACGCCAAAGCGATGACGATTGCCGGAAGTATGAAGGCGTCATTCAGGGAAAGTTTTTGGGAAGCCATTATCGAAAATTCTTTCGGCCAGTTATCGCTTACTAACAGATCGAACGTGGCCCGAACTTCCCCTTACCCGGCGCTGAATGAGCGCGCGACGAAAAATTCAACGCGGCTGGGGAGATTTCGACGAATCCAGAATAGAAAGATGTTTTCGCGACTGCAATCAGTGAAAGCGTCGCCTTGATTAGCAAAGAGACGAATCAAGGCCATGGCGCATCGCCGTCAGCACAATGGCAGAGCGATTGCTAGTGCGAGGCTACAGTTCGATCAATTACCCAGCGTCCTGCCTTGTAGACCCGCGGACCGTATGTCCTCACCTCGTCGGGTCGAATGCGGCATGAACTGATCTCAGTCGTAGAGAGTTCGCTGGTTGAGGTAACCTTGTCGCCAAGTTCTAGTTCAGGCCGATGTAAGATTGCAGCTATCGCTTCCTGAACCGTGGCCTTCCCGACTGCAAAATCGAACAGGGACGGCGGGCTTTCGGTGGTCTTGACCTTAATAAACCAGGCCTTTGGTGCGAGATTTTCGGTCATATTTGTGTGGTGGCGCCGATATCAAAACTCAAAAATGAAAAAGGCCGCTGCGCTGGTTCAGCGACCTACCCGGAAAACGGCCAATACGCCCCGCCCCACGGGTGACCATAAGTATGCCTGAACATCTGATTCGTGTGAAAGCAAAAAACATTTCCGGAATTGTGTTGCGAGCCTCGCCAAAGCGGCCGTTAGCCAGAAGAAAAAGATCCTCCCGGATCGTGCTAGGGTGGGATTACGATGCCGCGTTGGTCGGTGCTCTTTAATGATCGGGGAGCTTCTAAATGGATGGAGATGCGACGCCGCTCATCTTTAAGACTACGGGACGCAATCGCTCGATTGCTCTGGCTTTGGGGGCCGCTCTATGCATTGGCGGTATGTTGATGATCATGGACGACAGCGGTAGCCTGCTCGGATATGGCCTCTCCCCGCGCCTGCGCCCCTCAACTGCCGGCTGGATGGTATTAGGCCTTGGGGTCATTGTGGTGGCCACCGTTTTCCTGGGGCTTTTGCGTGACTGCCCCGTCTTGGAACTGAGCAAGCATGGGATCGTCTACACCCGATGCTTGCAGGGCGTTACGCGTATTGCCTGGAGCGAATTTGATCGCGTCGAGGTCACGAGAGTGATCGTGCCAAGCTCCTCGGGCAGCGATGTTGAGCTGGAGAACATTTTCGTAATCACGACCGACGGTCGGCGTATCGCAGTCGCACCGGTTGCGCCTGCAGAAGAGCTTCGGGACGCAGTTGCGCGTCTAGCGGCGCGATTTCGACAATAGGGCCTTCGAACAGATGGGACGAGTTGCAGGATCACGGACCATGCCGCTCGCATCCGCATCTTTCCCCACATGGCCAGCCTAGCTGCGCGTTTATTGGACCGGCGCACAGCAGGCTCCCCTGACTGCCCCCTCAGCAGATGCGTGGGTCCGGAAAGGACCGGCGGCATCAAGCGCTGGGCCAATCTCGAACAGGCCGCCTCAAGAATTTTCCGGATCGGCTCCAAGCAGCAACCTATCCTATCGGACTGCTTGCATCCTTTTGGGGAGGATCGGCTCAATGTCATCCTTCGCCCCTGCAAATAAGTGCAGCCCTGAGCTGCGACAGCTACGAATTCGCTACAGTCCGCACGATATTGAGCGAACTCGCAGTTTTCGACACCCGCAATGAACGAGCGATCGATCTTGATGTTGTCGAAGAGGAATGTCTGAAGATACACGAGGGACGAATAACCCATCCCGAAATCATGCGGACGCCGAGTCCGCTGAGTTGATGAAGCGTAACGAAAATTGTCTCGTTGTTCAACAATGGGCCGTTCTCTGTAATCTCCAACTCGAGCCGGTTTGGCGTCAGGCCAGATTCAGTTAATACATTGCGTACCACCTTCATCAACTCGTAGTTGCGGCATTGCACCGGCGAGATATTGAAAGCAACTTGGATATCCTCAGGCCAGGAGCATTGAATTCATTCGCGGCTAACCAGAAGTGAATGGAGCGCAATCGGGGGCGAGTAGGGGTTGGAGGCGCCACACGGTCCGAAGCTTATGGAGTCTGAGGTTGGCGATCCCGCACTTGCCGATCGGTACTCATGCACCACGGCCTATCCAGCTATCTCGCAAGGTTTCAGCAAAATCATCGCTAAGAAAAGCCTGTTTCACTAATCTCATCCCGTCACGGGTTTCGATTCGGAGCTTTCAAATGGCAGGGATTTTGACATTCTTGGCGGTGCTGACGGGCGGGGCAGGTGTTGTCTTCTATAATGCGCGCAATTTGGTGTCGATCGGCGAATCTTGGGCCGTGTTTGCCTGTTCCAGTTCGAAAATGTTTTGTAGCCATCCTGATTATCTTTTTTATGCAGCGGGTGCGCTGCTGGTGCTCGCCATTGTCACCAAACTCGGAGGCGTTTTAGCGGGCAACTGACCCGCACTAACGGAGCGTGCCTCGATCTCGGGCGCCGTCCAATTCTTCGATTCTCCGCGGGGACGAGCGAAAGAGCCTATCAAATGCGCCACAGCGTCATGCATTCTATATTCTCCGGACCGGCCGCCGATGGCAGACGATGTCGAAAGATTTACAGCCGAAAAGCGCGGCGCATAACCATCTGGAACTATGGAACTGGGCAGCGCGTTCGAGCATCCTTTGCATTTCCGTGGCGCGTAGCATGAAAAGGAATAGCGTCGTACTCTCCCACAATTCGCGTGCACCTCCGGGCGGTCAGCCCATCGCGATCACGTTAACGACCGATAGGTTGGAGGATGCCGGACCATTTGGTGACCTCACTGTTGACGAGGGTGGTCAAGGCTTCGGGTGAGCGTGCGGCGCCCTCGGGAAGCACGGCCCCCAGCTTCGTTAACTGTTGGCATGTCGCCTCATCGTCGAGGGCCCGTGACAGAGCATCGTTCAGTTGACCGACGATAGCATTCGGCGTGCCTTTGGGGCAACGCCTTTGCCGACGACGTTCGGCAGTGCATCAACGCGGGTATGGATGGCTTTGTGGCAAAGCCCGTTCAGAAGGACCGACTACTCGCAGCTATGTTACTTGCACTCAAGAAAGCACGGAACTTGGAAATTCTACCCGTTGTGCGGGATATTCGTTCTCCTTCGATAGTTCCTGGAGACGCCCCCACGGAACCTAATGCCAACATGGCTGCTGGATTGAGCGATCATGGATAGAGACGGGCGACGGGCTCAAGTTGAGCTCTAATGCAGCACAAGATCCAAGATTAACTTCTGCATTTCGATGATCGCTATCCTAATCCCGCCACGGGTTTCCCACCACCGCTCCGGATCAAAACTCGAGTATCGGGCAGGTTGGACGACGATTCGGATCGAGGTATTTTTCATAATGCGGCTCAGCACACGTTGAGCTCTGCGCGAATGATCGCTTGTAACCACGAACACAATCGCATCAAACCGTTGTTCTTTGCACCAAGCCGACAGCGCGTGACCTTCGCTTTCAGTGCCATCTATCGTGGCAATTTGTACAATGTTCGTAATTCCTAAGGATCTAAGTTGACGAATCTGTCTCGCCCCAGCATCTTCATAAGGAAGACCGCGTCGAATGAATTCATGGTCTTCTCCACGAGGCGGATCCATAAACACCGCAACTCGTTTTGCGATTCCGCGCTGCACCAGATCGGCCGCTTCGAGTGCTCCGGCTCCGCCGGAGTCGAGCGATACTACGATAACGTCGGCAGAAAAAACCTGCTCACTTGCCACGAGAGCCCGGCCTATCGCTCGGAGGAGCGACTCCTGAAGCGAACGCGAGACTAATGTGATACCCGCGGCTGCAACGATGATGCCTAAGAGCAAGATCCAGCCTGCTCGCCGAACACGCGAGACTGGACTCTTCCATGTGGTCATTTCAGATACTGGTTTTATCTCGAGGCTCAGCCGCGACCGAGCGAATTTGGTCTATCTGCGCTAAGCCAAGGCATGCAAGAGCAGCTTCTTCTTCGGCGAGGCGACGTTCAACAACGCACATTCCGTGACCGCGAGGTCTGTTCGGATCAATTCCCGGTAGCGGTCAATGTTACGGCGGTGAGCCGACAGCCGCGCGAAAGTTTCGTCACTCATGATCGCTCACGACAGGTAAGCTGGCCGTCAGGCGAAGTGCAATTCGCCTGACGGCCCTTAGTGTGTTCCCGGAGCGTAAGGGGAAATTCTCCGGCAACAACCCGTATCGAAAGTAAGAAGGCTTTTGCAAGGGATGCCGCGCGTTAAGCTAACTCGTCAACCTTACCTGTGATCGTCATGCCGCTCGCAGCATACGGACCCGGCAACAGCTCCGGTCGGGTTGCTTTGGCAGATGACCGGTGGCGCTCGGGCGGTGTAGGCGATGCTTAAGAGGCTGCCAGTTCCAAGGCAGGAGTTCGTGGATGCGTCTGGCGGGATAATCCGGTAGGCGGGCCAGCACGTCGGCAAGCCTTGCCTCTGGATGTGTTTCGGCGTGCAATTTTGGCTAGCCGCATTGCCTCATCAAGGATGTACCGGAGAACTGACCATCAGGATTGGGGCGGCGATACCGAATCGGATCGGTGCCGCCGATGGCAGGACGGATCAGCATGGGTGCGCGGCGCGAACTCATTGCGGCGGTGGTAGAGCGCTATCGATCAGCAGGGCGGGCAGATAATGGCGCATTCTCGACGAGCTTTGCGCGGTGACCGGCTGGCATCGCAAGCATATAGCGCGACAATCTGGCAGGGAAGCGCGCCGCGATCAGGGATGCGCTGGTGGCGCTGTGGGAGGCTTCGGATCGGATCTGCGGCAAACGTCTGAAAGTAACGATTCCGACGTTGCTGCCTTCGCTGGAGCGGCATGGCCGGCTCAAGCTCGACCAGGCCAATCGAGCGTTGGCGCTCGGTGTCAGCGCAGCCACGATTGATCGCCTGCCGGTCGAGACCAAAATCGCAGCGGCCGGCGGTAAGCGCCGGCAGATCGGGTTTTATTCGGCGGTGCGCCGTGAAGTACCGATCCGGACGTTCAATGACTGGCACGATCCGCCGCCGGGGTTCTGCGTGACCTGCCACCGAATTTTCATCCAGTAGCAGTTAGAGTCTCCGGGTTTTTTGCCCATGGCGGCACATCTGTGGCTGCCTCGTTCATCCCAACGTTGACGATGGTCGACGTCGCGACTGGTTGGACCGAGTGCATGCCGTTGGTGACGCGCGAGGGCGACCTCATCTTGCGGGTGATGGAGCGCGCATAGAGCCTGTTTCCCCGGGTCATTCGCGGCGCCGATTTCGACACCGACAGCGCCTTCATGAACGATGTCGTCGTGCCGTGGTGCAGCGCGCAAGACTTCTAGGTGACACGCTCGCGCGTCTACAAGAAGAATGATCGGGCTTTCATCGAGCAAAAGAACGGCGCGGTCGTCCGGCGACTCGCGAAATACGGTCGCTTCGATGGTGTCGAAACGACGCGCGCGCTTGAACGTTTGTATGCTGCATCTCGGCTGCATACCAACTTTTTCCAGCCGCCCTTCAAGCTGAAGGACAAGCGACACGAGGGCGCGAAGGTGATCAAGCGCTATCATGTTCCAGCCACTCCCTATGAACGAGCACTGGCGCATCCGAGGTTGAGCAAGGTCGTGAAACGGCGTCATCGAGAGCTCTATCGCACGCTCGATCCTGTGGCCCCGCTGGCCGAGATCAGAGACACCTAGGCGGAGCTCGGCACGCGCGTCGACGCCCGATCGGGCAGGCTCGCGGCAGCATTGCGCGCTCCAAGCCGATTGGCTCCATCTTGGCACTGCGCCGCGGCATCGCGAGTCGCCGCTTAACGCCTAACTTAGGCGAAGAGGCGGTTTTTTGACGCTGGAACGCTCGAAATGTCGGTATCCGTAACGATCGATTTTCGGCTAAAATTACTCGCGAGAAAGGCGGCAAGATTTGCTGCGGATAGCGGCCTGGTGAACAGGAAACCTTGCCCATGCTCAATGCGAAGCTTCCTGAGCTCAAATAGCTGGGTTGGAGTTTCTATACCCTCGGCCGTGGTCTTTAGACCAAGATCGAGAGCCATTTCCGCTGTCGCCCGAATGATTGACGCCCCTCCGCGCCCACTCAACATTTCTTGGACAAAGGAACGATCAACCTTAATGCGGTCAAACGGAAAGCGACTGAGATAGGCCAGCGATGAATAGCCAGTCCCAAAATCGTCCACCGCAAGCTTGACGCCAAGCTCCTTCAATCGCTCTAGCTTGTGACGAACCTCAATATTATCGTTTAATAGCGCCGATTCAGTAATTTCGATCTCAAGCCGTTGGGGTCGTAAGCCTTCTTTTGCCAGAACACAAGCCACGGTCTCGACGACTTCCGAGTGCTCGATATGCGTCGGCGACAGGTTGACCGCAACAGTCAATCCCTCTGGCCAAGTCGTTGCCTGGCGACAAGCCTCTTCCAAAACCCAGACTTCGATCGCTTGAAGCAGGTTAATTTCCTCAGCGAGTTGGAGGAATTCACCAGGTAGAATCAATCCGCGCTGCGGATGATTCCAACGGATTAGGGCCTCTGCCCCGACAACATCTAGTGAGGCAAGGTCAACGATCGGCTGGAAGTACAACTCAAATTGGTTTTCGGCCAGCGCTAAATGCAGCGCATCTTCTGTTGCCTGACGTTGGGTCAATTCTTCCAGCATCGCTTGGGTGAAGAATGAGCAACGGCATTCCGCCTCATGCTTGGCCTTGTAGAGAGCAAGGTCCGCCATTTTCATGAATCGGGTCGTCTCTACAAACTCATGATGCCCCGCCAAAGCAATCCCGATGGCTGCTCCAATACTGATGGATCGTCCATCAATGCTGTATGGCTCAGAAAGCCGCTTGAGAATATTATCGGCCTGGTTTCGGATCTCGGCTTGATCCTCGACATCCATCATCAGAACCGCGAATTCATCGCCGCCGATTCGCGCGGCTAGACCGCCGTCTCCCACCACGTCGCGAAGCCGAGCGGCCACTCCTTGCAACAACTTGTCACCGATCCCGTGACCGAATTTGTCATTGACCGGCTTGAAGCGGTCGAGATCGATATAGAGTAGCGCACAGAGTCGATCGAGATCGCGTCCATTTTCGATCTTTTCCAAGAAGGCACGGCGGTTGGCTAACCCCGTCAGCAAATCATGCATGGCGATATGCTCGACCTCGCGACGGGCATGTTCTGTAACAGCTAGGCTATTCTCAAGCTGATCGAGCATGCGGCCGTTATCCGCGAAAAGCTTGGCATTGGTTTTGATTGTTGTCGCCAAGAACAGCGCATAACTGATAGAAAGCGCACCGACCAGCCAGTATTCACCGGTATTCAGTAGTAGACACTTGATGCTGACCGGACCTAAGATCAATACTACAAAAGTGAAGGCCGCAGGCGCAGCCGCGGAAAGCAGCGTTGCGCCACCGGACGACATGCCTGCCAGGACGGTGATAAGCACCAATTCCTGATGTTGCGGTAGCTGCCCGAGCAGCCAGAAAGCTAGTGCGCCCCAAGGCGCAGCGAGCACAGCGCCCGTGATAACGTTCTTCCTGACAGATTGTGGCTTGCGGAGATCCTTTAGTCCTGTCGTCCGGCTCTTAGATCGCCTTCTGGCGAACCAGCGATAGAGGATCCAGCAGCCTACCGCATAAGATGACAATGCCCAGACCAGCAGCCCTGTAGCGGAGACTGACGTCCGGAAAGCAATCAGCGCAATACTGGTGTTGATCAGGTGGCTTACGATAGACCATGGGGTAGCACGTGCGATCGCGCCAAGTTGCAACATTTTACTGGCCGAAACTTTGGCCTCTTCCCCGCTTTTGACAAGCTGCCCAGCAGGGGATGCAAGGGGATTGTAATCCGCAATCTGCGATGGGGATGGCATTTTTTGAATAAAATATTCGGTGTCCGCCACCTTAGCAACCCAGCGTATCCAACTAGTTAACTGACGCTCTCGAAAGCTCTGGGGCTTAACGAAGCTTTGCCTATGAACGACTTGAGGTCCGCTATCGAGCGATAGCTTAGCGCCCATGATGCCGGAGATGCGCAAGTACGCCATCGAATCCGGCCGTGGGCCGCTGCAAACTTAACCGGTTGTGAATTTCCTCCATCGAAATTTTGTTAACTCGCGCGGTCTACAATTATCTCCCGAACAGAGCTTCTCAGTTCGGATTTTCACGATGTCAATCGACAAATTTCTCAAGCAGCGTGCGGTTAACCTGGTGTCGAGCGGACACTACACGCTCTCGAATTGGTACGACCCGAAGGGAAGGCTACGAAAGTTCCCTTGCCGCAGCACACGGATCTCACCGTTTCGAATGATCGTTGAAGCGCCGGTGGTCGGAAAAGTCGGCGAGAATTTAACGTCCTTTTTCCGCGATTTCGGAAGGCTCGAGGGGCGCATTAGCGATGCGGCCGATCACGCATTTCTGCTCGAAATCCACGCCGACGAAGTCATGCGCGAGCGGATGGCGAAAAAGCTGGTGTGGCTGGAACAGAAGCAAAGAGACTCGAAGCTGTCCGAGCGGCGGGGTGCTCAACGTATCGTACCTGAAGATCCATGTTCCGCTGTCACGCTGGCGGATGGCACTTCTCATGATTGCTTGGTGGTCGACATGTCGGTCACGGGAGTAGCCGTCGAAACTCGAATCTTACCAAAAATCGGAACACCGCTTGCAGTCGGCGCGTGTATTGGTCGTGTTGTTCGACACCTGAGTGGCGGCTTCGCGGTCAGATTTATCGCTCCACAAAGCCAACGCGACCTCGATCAGCTGATCGTCCGGCGCAACTTTTGGCCTTCGGCAATAACCGCCGTTTCAACTTCCTGAGCATCGCTCGGAAGAAGGCCGCTCATGACCTCGGGACGGAGATTTCAATGAACGAAAAGCGAAGCCCGCCGAGACGCCTGGTAAAGAAGTCAGCCACGATAATGCTGGGCGGAGGACGCAAGGTCATCTGTGGAGTTCGCGACCTTTCAAAGCTGGGCGCTGGCTTGGACATTGCAGCCGAGGTCTACATTCCCGACGTCTTTAAGCTAGTTCTCGAGATGGAGACAGTGCAGCGTCGGTGCAAGATTGCGTGGCGCAAAGATAATCGGCTGGGTGTTACGTTTCTTCCTTGACGCAACACTAATTGATTCACAAAAGGCGCCCTCACAGACCAAGGCCTACCCGACAAGCGGACAGAGCGCCAAGCAATCAGCACACCTCAATCGAGCGCCGGCTTAACCGGAAATTGTAATCTAGCCGATAGCTCTCGAAGTACATTACTGAGCGAGAAGATCCAAATGGCCAAGTTGTCGGAAACTGGGTTGAAGTTTTGCAAGGATCGGCGCGGAAATATCGCGGTCATTTTTGCCCTTTCGGCGATCCCGATCATCAGTTTTGTGGGCGCGGCGATTGACTACACGCGTGCTACCGCGGCACGCTCTTCGATGCAGGCGGCGCTCGATTCCACTGCGCTTATGCTTTCGAAAGATCTTTCAACGGGAACCATCAGTTCGTCCCAGATCAGCACAAAGGCAACGGCCTATTTCAACGCGCTGTATAACAACAAGGACGCATTCAACGTAGCGATTACCGCCGCCTATACGGCCGCCACCGGCGCGAACGCAAACAAGATCGAGCTCGCCGGAACGGGTGTGATCACGGCCGACTTCATGCGGATCGCAGGTTTCCCAACTTTGAACTTCGGCACTGCGTCGACGACAACCTGGGGCAATGTTCGCATGCGCGTTTCCCTTGTGCTTGACAATACCGGGTCCATGGCGCGGGACGGAAAGATGCCAGCGATGCAGTCCTCCGCGAAAGACCTGGTTGATCAGTTGAGCAAACTCGCAATCGTCAACGGCGATATCTATATCTCGATCGTTCCATTCGCCAAAGACGTCAATATGGGTGCAAGCAATTACAATGCATCCTGGATCGACTGGACCGACTGGGATGCCGCCAATGGTACGTGTAGCAGCACGAGCTACAGGACACAGAGTTCTTGCGAATCGCGTGGCAAGACTTGGACACCCAAGAACCACAATACGTGGACTGGCTGCCTAACCGACCGCGACCAGAACTATGACACGCTGAACACGACGCCAACGGCTGCCAATTCGTCGACTTTGTTCCCGTCAGAGCAGTATTCCTACTGTGCTTCCGGCAGCAGTCCCTACCTTGAGACGGTGATGCCGCTCAGCTACGACTGGGCGTCACTCAAGTCTAAGATCGATGCCATGGAGCCAACCGGTAACACCAACCAAGGCATCGGACTCGCCTGGGGCTGGCAGACCCTATCGGCCGGCGCTCCCTTTAACGCACCGGCAAAAGAGGCCGGCTACCTCTACAAAGACGCGATTGTGCTGCTGTCCGACGGCCTGAATACGCAAAATCGGTGGTATTCGAACGCGAATCAGATCGATGCGCGGCAGAAGATCCTCTGCGACAATGCCAAGGCAGCCAAGATCACCCTGTACACCATTCAGGTGAACACGGGCGGCGATCCGACCTCGTCCGTGCTGCAATACTGCGCATCGGGCGCCAACAACTTTTACCTGGTCACGTCGGCGTCGCAAACTGCTTCCGTGTTCAAGGATATTGCCACCAAGCTATCTCAGCTGCGGGTTTCGAAGTAGGCGTCACAACGCGGGGACTTTTCAGTGTTAATCGGCGCCCACAATTGACCCCCGCATTGCCTCACCCATACTGCTACTGGACAACTACTCGCTGAAGATTGGGTCGGTGTCATCGAATTGGTTCGGTGGCGTCTATGGCAGGAAAGATCAGCATGGGCGCGCGGCGCGAGGTGGTGTCGGCGGTAACGGAGCGTTACCGGTTGCCCAAGCGAGCGGAGAAGGGACGGATCCTCGACGAGCTGTGCGCGACAACGGGCTGGCATCGCAAACATGCGGTGCGCGCACTCCGGCGACGCGAGACAGTTGGATTGGGAGAGGTCGAGCCAACAAGAAAGAGACGATGCAGATATGGCGCGACGATCAAGGACGCGCTGACGGCGCTGTGGGAAGCGTCGGATCGGGTGTGCGGCAAGCGGCTCAAGGTGATGATCCCGACCTAGCTGCCTGCCCTTGAGCAGCATGGCCGATTGCAGCTTGGCCGGCCGGACCGTGATCGTGTTCTGGCTATCAGCGCCGCCACCATCGATCGCCTGCTCGTCGATGTGAAGATCGCGGTCGAACCACTGATTTTGGCAGGTGAGCCTGGTCATCGCCGAGCAGGGTCGCAAGTCTCTGTTCAAGCTCTGCTGAGCGCATTTGCTCCAGCCTTAGCCGTTCCTCCGCCAGCTCTGCTCGATCTGTCTGTCCCAGAAGAAGCTCGGCAGCCTGAAGCAGGTTTGCCGCATTCGAGCCGTTGGACATCAGATCGGCGAAACGAACCAAAAACCTCTGCGTGACTTCCAGCTGAGATGGCAACTTGGGATCGTTCATAGCAATGTACGGCCTGCAGAAATCGATGAAAAACGCGCACGTCCTATCCGATTTGAAGTATTCCAGGTTGACCTCGCCCAAGGACCAATCGTTATATACCGATGTATTTTGTTAGTTGTTTTGGGGGCGATCGTGACCGAGGAATTTCGCAAACAGCACGCCGCAACGGTACGCGCAATGGCCGAAAAGGCTGATCCATTCACCAGGAAGCGTCTGCTCGACCTCGCCGACAGGTATGATCGCAAGCCGAAATCAGTGACTCCAATTGCATCGATCGCGGCCGAGCAAGCCCAGTAGGACCGTCGCATCTTCGACTTACCCACAAGTCTCTCGCCACTCCAAATCGACTGACGCGCCAGTGTGAACCGCCTTGCAGGGGCAAGGCAGCCAAATTGCGTCGATCACAGGAAAAAAATTGGAAAGGAGATGTAAGGCGTAGGCCGGGCCGAGGGCCGATGATGGCGCAGGCCAAGCGCTTCGCCCCCAACTACGATCACTGGGCCGGCACCAGATCTCCGGCGGCGACATATCCCAACAGCTTCCCCTCAGATGCCACGAGCGACCAGCCGTTGCGCGTCTCCAGCACCGTCAGCTTGGTCTTGGCACCCAAACTACGAACAACGCTCGCCCCGCTTCCCGGCCTGACTTGCAGAGCGGCGGTCTTCGCCAACTGGACGGTCGCCCTGCCTTCTGCGATCGGTGTCACCTCGTCCATTAATATCCGCGTGGGCTTTGCCAGCGGGTAGTTCGAGGTAATCCTCATCTGAGGAACCTGGCGCTGCTTGAACATCTGCTGGCTGATCTCGCTGACCTGACCGTAAACGTAGGCCGCAAGCTCGTTCAACTCGACCGTACCGCTGTTGTCGCCATCCGACCGATTGATCGCGTCCAGCACCTGGTAGGTGAACAATCCGTGGCCGCGATAGCCTTCGATGGCTTCCTGACTGCCGCCAGACGCAGCCAGGATAGACCTTCCTGTCGCCTGGGCAAGGCGATCGTTGGCGGCGGTCCGTTCGAGCTCTTGAGTCTCGTCTCCAGCCAACGTACCTGAATCGCAAGTATCGAACAGGATAACGCTCTTGCGGGCCGGAACGGAGGCAAACCAGCGCTGCCACTGGTCCTGCGCAATAGCCTTGACCTTCACCGTCGCGTTGATCGAACTGTCATTCAACTCTCCCTCGATCTTGAGGTCGCGGGGGATGAAATAATAGCGCCCATCCACGGTCTTGCCGTGCCCGGCCAGATAGACCACGAAGACATCGGAGGCAGTCGCCTTCTGCGCCAGCTCGGCGAACGCAGCGTCGAGCTTCTCCTTGATCACTTCGCCGTCCGTCATCAGCTTGACCTCAACCGATTGGTAGAGATTGCCGCCGGCTTCCTGAAATCCCCGCGCAATCTCCCTGGCATCCGGCACCGCGTAGGTCAGCTTGATGCGCTGATCGGCATAGTCATTGACGCCGGCAGCCAATAGGAACAGGCGCGGCTTTGCCGATGCGATGGTCGGCGGCGGCGATGCAGGCGTTGCGCCCGG
>JAHCKB010000419.1 GCA_026125985.1 Bradyrhizobium sp. | reverse complement strand
GCCTCCAAGCGTTATTTCCTCGTCGCGGCCAACGCCTCGCACAAGATCGCCGTCGTCGACACCAAGGAAGGCAAGCTCGCCGCCCTGGTCGACACCAAGAAGATCCCGCATCCGGGACGCGGCGCTAACTTCGTGCATCCCAAATACGGTCCGGTCTGGGCCACCGGGCATCTCGGCGACGAAGTCGTCACCCTGATCGGCACAGCGCCCGACGATCCCAAGTACAAGCAGTACGCCTGGAAGGTCGTCGAGGAGCTCAAGACTCCGGGCGCGGGCAATCTGTTCGTCAAGACGCATCCGAAGTCGAAGAACCTCTGGGTCGATCTGCCGCAGAACCCGGAGAAGGACGTCGCCGAGTCGATCTACGTGTACGACATCAACGACCTGTCCAAGAAGCCGGAGCAGATCAACGTTGCCAAGGCGGCGGGATTGCCGGAGTCCAAGGCGACCAAGCGCGTCGTGCACCCGGAGTATGACGAGAAGGGCGACGAGGTCTGGGTGTCGCTGTGGGCCGGAAAGACCGAACCTTCGGCGATCGTCGTGTTCGACGACAAGACCCGCAAGGTGAAGACCGTGATCAAGGACCCAAAGATGATCACGCCCACCGGCAAGTTCAACGTGCACAACACGCAGCACGACATCTACTGACGCCAAGCAGGCAGGGTCCGGTTCGGGCCCTGCCTGTCTCCCTTTCTCGATTGCCCGGCCTTCCCAGGCCAGCCTGAAGTGTGCCCCGCCCGACCTTCGAACACGGACGCCCAGACACGCCCGTTGTCGCATGGAGAACCCTATGTCAGCAGAGCGCAACGATGACGAGAAGGCATCGTCTGGGGGACGGCTGGCTGGTGCCTGGCGCACTCTTCGCAGGCCAAGCCTGAAATACTCCCTGCTAACGCTGTTGCTGGTCGGCGGTGTCGGCGGCGTCATCGCCTGGGGCGGTTTCAACACGGCAATGGAGGCGACCAACACGATGGCATTCTGCACCTCGTGTCACGAGATGCGGGATAACGTCTACAAGGAGTACACTTCGACGATCCACTTCCAGAATCGGTCGGGCGTCAGTGCAGCTTGCTCGGACTGTCACGTTCCAAGAGACTGGGTGCACAAGTTTATCCGCAAGATCGAGGCATCGAACGAGCTCTTTCATCATTTCATCGGCACCATCGATACGCCGGAAAAATTCGAGAAGAAACGCCTGACCCTTGCCAAGAACGTCTGGGCTTCGATGAAGGCGACCGATAGCCGGGAGTGTCGGAACTGCCATGTCCTCGAATCGATGAATCCCGAGTTCCAACGTCCGCGTGCGCGCAAGCAGCACCTTGAGGCGATGAAAGCCGGCAACACCTGTATCGACTGCCACAAGGGCATCGCGCACAAGAGCGTGCGGGACAAGGTCGATGAGAAGACGCTCGAACAACTGGAAGCGCCATTGGCGCGCTATATCCGGGAAATCCCGAAGAGCTACACCGACGGCCTCGCCCGGGTTGAGAAGCGCGAAGCGGAACAGGCTGCGGCGCGAAAGGCCGAGATCGAGGCTGCCGCCCAGGTGATCGCAGCCGAGAAGATCGCAGCCGCAAGGAGCGCGGCAAATCCGGCGCCCACGGCGGCCGACGCGGCGACTGCTGGGCAGGGGACCGCCAAGTCAACCGCAGCGCCAGCCCCGTCCGGTGCGGCCGCCACAGGTGGGCTCGACTGGAGCGGCGTTCCGGCCAAGACCGTTACGCTGTTCTATCCAGGCCAGGCCTCTTTCGAATGGATCCAGACGGGCAAGGATCACGGGGGTGCGCGCCCCTTCAACAAGGGCGAGCGCTGCTCCGAATGTCATGCCAAGGAAGTGAAGGACATGGGCGCCAAGATCGTCTCGGGCGACAAGGCCGAGACGACGCCTATTCCCGGAAAGCGGGCATTCGTGGACGTTCAAGTGCAGGCGGCCTACACGGCCGATGACGTCTACTTCCGCTTCCAGTGGCAGAATTCGTCGCACAAGCCTGTGCCGTTCGTCGATGGCGGCAAGATGGACCCGGCCAATGCCGCAAAGCTCGCTATCATGTTTGCCGGCAAGGAAGTGGAACGCGCGGAACAGGCGGGCTGCTGGGTAACCTGCCATCATGACAGCCGCTATATGCCGGACGCGCCGAAGAAGGAGCAACTTGCTTCCAGTCCTGCAGCCTCCGAGATCGATCTGTCCCAGGGGCTGACCAAATATCTCGCCGAGACCCGCAGCGCGGTTGAGCTGAAGGGTGGCGAAGGGACTGCCCGCGGCGGCGGCGACAAGCTCAAAGGCAAGGACGAGCTTGCAGCGCAGCTCGGCAAGGGCACCTTCATGGATATCTTGCGCTTCCGCTCGGGAGGAGACTCCGAAAACGGTCACATCGCGTCTCAGCGCGTTGCGAGTGGCGGCATTCCGGTGAAGGCGGAGGGCAAGCTGGATGGAGATACGTGGACGGTGGTGATCAGCCGGAAGCTGAAATCGGACAAGCCGGGTGACATTTCCTTCGAGCCCGGCCAGCTCTACACCATGGGCATCGCGCTGCACGATGACTATACGTCCGCTCGGTTCCATCACGTCAGTCTGGAGTTCCGTTTCGGTCTCGACGCCAAGGATGCCGAGATCAACGCAGTCAGGAAGTAACGTGCAATGGTCATGCGAACGCTGGCCGCGGTCGCGGCCCTGCTGATTTCCGCGTGCGGCGCCCGGGCAGCAAGTCCGGAGGAGTTGAAGGCGATCTGCGAGGAGGCGGCCAAGCGCTACGAGGAGCAGTTCGGCTCCGCCCAGGGAGCTGCGCCGCAGCCCGTGGTGGCCATGTTCAAATACACGTTCTGTCCGCGCAATCTTACTGTCAAACGGGGGACCGTGGTGAGGTTCGTGAACGTCGATAAGCGCACCACCCACAGTTTCTGGTTCAGGGACGCGGGCCAGCCGGAGTCAGAGCGTTTTCTGCCAGGCGAGGGCGCGACGATGACGATCGACTTGCCGCCGGGCGAGCACAAGTATCTTTGCGGCCCCCACTGGGAACGCGAGGACATGATTGGCACCATTACGGTGACGCAATAGGCGTCGGTCGCGCGCCTTGCTGCATGTGCCACGTTGTTCTCGCGAGATCGGGAGCAATATGCCGTGGCTCAGGCTCCCTCGGATCCGCAGGCACCGGCTTTCCCGCCCCGTGCTTCAGAGCACCTCCTCCCGCCTTCGCCAGCGATTCGGCGAGGCGACCTTTACCGCTTTGCTGGCTACGCGAGGGCAGATCGCGGGTTGCTTTGCCGAAGCAGCGCCTGAGACGGTAGTGTTCCCGGTAAAGAAAATCAGCTCGCCGATCAGGGC
>JAHCKB010000418.1 GCA_026125985.1 Bradyrhizobium sp. | reverse complement strand
AGGTCGAAGCCATGACGCTGGGCGATCGGATTGTGATCATGCGGGACGGATTTATCCAGCAAGCCGGAAGGCCCCTCGATCTCTATGACCGGCCCGCGAACGCCTTCGTGGCGGCCTTTATTGGATCGCCGGAGATGAATTTGATTGATGGTGAATTGGCGCGCGAGGGAGATGTACTCGCAATGCGTTCCGGTAACTTGAACGTTGAGTTGCCTGCCCAGGCATTCTTGGAGACGGAAAAAGATGTCACGCTTGGCATCAGGCCCGAGCACATCGAGCGTGGCGAAACACCCGCGTCAGTTGAAATGGTGGTCGGATTGGTCGAGCAGATTGGCGCGCAGACCTATGTGCTGGGCACGATCCACGGCAACAAGTTCCGTGCGGTTTTTGCGCGCGACGACGCACTGAAAGCGGACGACCGGATCTCGGTGACTTTTCCTCAACAGACGTTGCACCTCTTCTCGCGCAAGAGCGGCAAAACATTGAAGCAGACGTCAGCAACCACCGAAAATGGCAATGGGAGAGAACTTCATGGACAGGCTCAGCTTAAGCGTGTCGGGCTCCGAGGGTAATGGGAGCGGTATTGACCGACGGCGCTTTCTCAAAACGACGGCCGGCGCAGCGGCCGGTATCGCTGGCTCACTTTCCGCGCCCTATGTCAATGCACAGTCCGGCATAACGCTTCGCTTTCTAAACGCTGAAACGACCGCTGCGAGCCAAACGGTTCTGCGCAATGCGTGCAATGAATACCAGAGCAAGTTCGGCGTAAAAATCGTCGTCGACTCTACGCCGATTAGTAGCGGTTTTGCAAAGTCGATGGCGGCCATCAATGCTGGCACTCCGTACGATATTGCGACGGCCGGATATATTGCTCACATTTTGCAATACGCGATGGCCGACCAAATTGTGCCGTTGACGGATCTCGTCAAAAAATACTCGTGGGGCAAGCAGGGGACTTGGTCATACAAGGGAGAGAACTGGTTCTATCCCTATGACTACAATTTGGTGACGGTTTTCTACCGAAAGGATCTGTATCAGGAAAAAGGCTTGAAGGTTCCCAAGACATGGGCCGAGTTCCTTGAGAATTGCCGAGCGCTGACTGTCACGAAAGATGGCAACATCGAGCGGGGCGGCTGCGTCATTCCACTGGCGAGCGACAGTGCCACCAATTGGGCGAGCTTTGGCAACCTGTTTGCAGAAGCGCCGAAATTCTATGACGACAAGTGGAACGTGGTTCTCGATGCACCGGAGAATGCCGGTCCGACCGGCCGCTTTCTCGATCTATATGCCGACCTTTATAAAACGATGCCGGCTGGCATGAATACGGTCAGTTATGCTGAGCTGATGAGCCTTTTTGCGACGGGGAAGGTTGCACATACCGTTTATTCGGGCCGGGTGGTCGAGGCGCTCGAAGCTCGCAATCCAGACCTTGCGAACAAATATGGTATCTTCGCTTCCCCGGACAGCACAGGTAAGCAGGATGCACTGTCCTTCGCCTTCGATGGCTTCATTCTTTACAAGACTAAGCAAACCGAGGCGGCCTATAAGTTTCTAAAATGGTTTATTGACGAGCACTATATCGATTGGCTGCACTCCGCCTGGATGAACTTCCAACCGGCGCGGTTGGACATTTACGACGATCCTCGGTGGAAAAATCATCCGATGATTCAAAAGCAGTGGGCGACGATGGAGCAGATGAAGTCATTCATTGATGAAGGCAGCAAAACGGTTCTTAACTCAGTGGATATGACGGGTCCGTCGATCGATCTGCGGCCGTGCAAGCTTTTCGATGCGAACATTATGCCGGAGATGCTGCAAAATCGGGTTCTCAGGAATATGTCGTCGAGTGATTGCGTAAAGGCCGCTGCCGATCGAATCCGAAAAATCAGCTGAGCATCGGAACTGGCGACAGGAGAGGCCACGTCATGCGACAGGACTGGCGAATTATCGGTTTGTTCATAGGAAGTGTATTGGTGCTCGGTGCTATTGTTGGCGGGCCTCTCCTCTATTCGATTAAGCTCTCGTTCTACACGGCGTCATCATTCATCGACCAGCCGCGATGGGTAGGACTCGGCAACTATCTGAAAGTGCTTAGCGAGCCGCTGTTCTGGGGCTCTCTGTTGAACGGGATCACGATCGCCATTTCGGCGATCGTGCTACAAGTCGTCCTCGGTATAAGCATTGCGCTTGTTCTCAACAGGCAGTTCGTGGGGCAGACTGTTGTGCGAGCATTGTCGATCGTACCGTACTTCCTTCCGACGGTCGTCGCCTGCCTCATCACGCAATGGATTCTCGACCCAAACTACGGCCTTCTCAAAAGCATCTTTGCGTCGTTTGGATATGGAATGTTCGACTGGGGAGGTGATGCAACAAATGCGAAGGCGACTATTGTCCTGGTCAGCGTGTGGATCTGGACGCCGTTCGTTGTGACCTGTGTTCTTGCCGGCCTTCAATCGATTCCGTCCCAGCTATACGAAGCAGCTCGCGTTGATGGTGCCGGCGTTTTGAAACAGTTCTGGCATATCACGCTGCCGGGATTGAGGTCCGTGTTGATCGTTGTCATCCTCCTGAGAGGGATCTGGATGTTTAACAAATTCGACGTGATCTGGCTGCTGACGAAGGGTGGACCGTTGAATGAAACCGAGACGCTTCCGACGTTGGCTTACCGGAAAGCATTTCTCGAGTTCGACTTGGGAGGTGGGGCCGCCGTCGCTACCGTCTCGTTCTTGATGTTGGCGTGCATTATCCTGATTTATCTCCGATTCTTTCCGATTGACGAAGCGAAACAGGGGCGATGACGATGCCGGTTCAAAATCAAAGCCGCGCTGCTGCTGCTGTCGTCGTTGGTTCACCGGCGGAGCGGACGTCACGTGGCGTAAGTGGCGCAGGGAAAGCTATTCCAAGTGTCTCGTCGTTGGCCTCAAGCAATCAGAGAAAGAAGGATCAAGGTAAGTCAATGAAGGAAATCGCCGCGCGCGTGGGCTTGTATGTCGCGGTTATCCTGATCTGCATCTATTCGTTCTTCCCGATCTATTGGATGATCCTCTCTAGTCTGCGGCCGCCCGAGAAACTGTTCCTTGACACGTCACTGGTGTTTTGGCCGCCGGACCTGAGTTCATACAAATCGCTCTTGCAGCTTACGAACTATCCGGCGAATTTTCTCAACAGTGTCCTGATGGCTATGGCCACGATCGTCGTGGCGACGACGCTGTCGTCATTTATTGCCTATGGCGCGACGAGGCTGCGTTTTCGCGGAAAGACGACGCTGGTTGCGTCGATGCTATTCGCTTACATGTTTCCGCCGTTGATGCTGGTCATTCCGATGTCAGCCCTATTCCGTATAGCTGGTTTAGCCGAC
>JAHCKB010000417.1 GCA_026125985.1 Bradyrhizobium sp. | reverse complement strand
CCCCAGACCCTCACGCCGGTGTTCAGCTTCACATACTTGAAGTCCACGAAGAGTGACTTCGAATAGCGCTGTACGACAAGCCGCTGGACGACACGGTAGATTCCATTCGGCGCCTGTCGGGAACTGCCCCTGCGGCGCGCCCGCTGGGTGCGAGCTTTTGCCGTGGCGCCTTCGAGCTTGCGGGCATAGATCCTCGGATTGACGATCTGAATGCGATCGCCCGGACCGACTTCAGCGAGAGCGACACGAAGATTGCCGGTGACAGCCATGCCGTTGATCATGACGATATGGTCGTCCCTGTAGTGACCACTCGCAGCCGGCCCGACGGGGCTTCGCTCGATGAGCTTCGCAAGGGCCCAAAGCACCGCTTCGGCGATGTTTGGCCGGGCAACGAACACGACCTTGCCGAATGGCTTGACCTCTTGAACAGCCTTGCCGCGGACGCCATCGGTGACCACCACCGTGTCGCTGCCGAGACCGGCCCGCGCGCGCTCCTCCGTGGCGATCTGCACCGTGGCCTGTTGGACCCACCTGCCGATGCCTGCCGCCAAGTCAGCGAGGCTGCCGCCGTCGATGCGCAGAGTTGCGACCATCAGCCGGCGACCTCGAGGTCATAGAGCGCGACGATATCGCCATCGCCGCGTGGTTTGACGTCGAGCACATTGTAAACGCGGCCACCGATGAACAGGGTGTCGCCTGGCCCGCCGCCCCCGGCACTGGGCGTCTTGAGGACCCAGCCCGAGGCCTTCAGCTCGGTCGTGCCAATGCGAACGCGAAAGGTCTGCTGGTCTGCGTTGCCGACGGTGTGCTGGGAGCCGCCAATGCGCTTACCTCTCAGGGTGATGGTCGCGACTTCGGTCGGGCGGGTGAGCGTCATCGTCTCCCCGTGCTCGGCCATGATCGCGGATACGCGTTCCAGCAAGGACATCAGACGCTCCAGCCGGTGTACGGCGCCAGCGCTTCCTCAAGCGACTTGAGGAGACCTGAGGTGCCGATGCTGTCGCCGCCGATCACCCCGTAGCTGGCCTCGTAGACGTCGGGCACGTTCTCGGAGCGGATCGAAGGATCGCGCGTGGTCTGCAGGTACTGCATCTTGACCTGGTCGATGACCCGCATCTCCAGCCCAGCTGGCACACCGGTCGGCAAATCCCAACCGGCGACGAACTCAACAACGGTCGCGGCGCGCCACCAGCCGATCGTGAACCCATGACTCAAGCGCTGAATCATGCCGCCGGCTATCACTTGGAAGTCGTTCTGGTCGAGCACCTCACCGGCGACAGAGACGCTCTCCACAGAAACGACAGGCGTCCTCCAAGGGAGCACGAGAAGCTTGTAGGAACTGGCGCCACCGCTGAAGCGCCAGGTCGCGCGGAGAGTCTCGCGACCGAAGGTGGGATCCGTGGCACCAGCGCGCGCGAGCCTCGTCTCTCGGGCGCAGTCCGCGCTGACCCCATCGATGATGCTCGTGATCAGAGCATCATTCGCGGTGTCGGTCATGCGAAGCGCTGACTTTACCTTCTCAGGCGTCGTCAGCCGGCGCGCATCGCCCGCGGCAGCCGGCGTTACAACCTCAAGCGAGGGTTGGCTCACCGGATCGCCCCCTTCCTGCGGGGCGAATTGCGTCCTTCAGCCGGTTCGGACCCGGTCTCCTCGGCCCATCTCCCTCGAACCGCAATCTCGGCCAGCTCGCCCTCGATCAGGTCGCCGGGTTCGAACCTGGTGGGATAGAGCTCGCCGTCCCTGGCGCCATAGAAGGGGGTGATCACCCTAGCATTCATCGCCCTGCTCCTATCAGGCCGGGGGATTCGACGTCGGTGCGCTGCGCGGGTGGCCGAGAATCCACACACCCGCGATGAAGGCGTTGCCGGCGTTGGCCGCCGGCGTGATCGTCACGCGCGCGTAGCGCTTGCTGGTGCGCAGGCCGATCTTGAACACCTTGTCGTCGTCGCTGAACAGGAAGCTCGCCTGCGTTTCCAGGCCGAGCAGCTGATCGTCGGGAACGGCCGCCGCATCCGACAGGTTCGCCGCGTCCCCGTGCTCGACGAGCGTGGTGAACGTCGCATCGGCGTCAGCCAACGAACCGGTCAGAACCGCGAACTCTGCGGCGTCGTAGCCGGCCAGATCAATGATCTGGGAGACGAGCGGCGTGTTGTCGGTGACGGCGGCGGCCGGGCTGATGCCACGCCGCAGGTGAATGTTGTTGTGCAGGTCCTGCATGGACGGTCCTTCAATCGGAGAATGAAAAAAGCGCGCTCCGGGAAGCGCGCCTTCGATCGATGGCTAGGGTGTGCCGACCGGTCAGGTCGAGCACTTCAGCTTGCGGATGGCTTCCGCGAGCGTCACGGCACCGCCGACACGCTTCCAGAACAGGAAGCGGACGTTGCCGCTGGTCGCCTGGGTGAGATTGTCCCGCTGGAGCGACATGGCGAGGCGATCGACCAGTGTGTAGGCGCGCGCGAAGTCGCCATACGCGATCGGATAGGTGTTGGCGCCCTCGCTCGGCATGTCGGGCACTTCGACATACGGGTCGCCGTCGATCGTATTGGGCTTGCCGAGCGCAATGCCCGGCATCCAGATATACTGCTTGTTAGCGTCCTTGAGCTTGCGGACCGAGCCGAGCGTGGTGCGGTTCAGGGCCCAGGTGGCATTGCGCGTATAGGCCGTCTTGATCGCGTGCTTCAGGGTCAGAATGCCGTCGGCCTGGCCGTTGGCATCGGCAACGCTTGCGGCCGAGCCCGACACGGTCGAGCCCACGTCGGTATTCGTCAGAAAGCCCTCGCACTGGTTGACGCCGGTGCCGGCCACGACCTCGGCGCCTTCCTTGACCGCGAACTGCTCGTCGGCCTCGAGCCGCAGCTCGGCTTCAAGATCGAATGCAGAATCTTCGAGGTTCTGCCGGCTGATATCGATCAGCGCGCACATCTCCGGAGCCACGATCTCGATCATGCCCCAAGTCAGGCCGGTGGTTTCGGTGCGGGTTTCCTGCTCCCCCACGCGACGAGCCGCAAACTGACCGGTGCGCTTGGGCAGCATGATGGACTTGGCGCCGGTGGACCGGACCCGAACCAGGGAACGTACCGGCGACATCTCGGTAATGCCCTTGATGATCTCCTTCACGTACTCCGGAGGAGCCAGGTAGCCGCCGGTCGTGTCGTTCTGGATCGACAGCGACTTGCACTCAGCCTCGACGTCGGCCAGCACCTTGCGGTGCTCGTCGGACAGCGGCGCTCCGCCCATCGAGGACAGGACCGCCGCCCGGGCCCAGGTGGCGTGCGTGGCCTTCCGCTGCAACGTCAGATCCTCGCCGCCGACCAGCGGCCGCTTGAGCTTCAGTTCCAGCTTGTCGATGGTCTCGCGAAGCTCC
>JAHCKB010000416.1 GCA_026125985.1 Bradyrhizobium sp. | reverse complement strand
GTTCGGGTCGTATCCGCCGGCGTTGGCCGAAGCGATCACACCCTTCCAGAAGCCCGGCGACATGGCGTTGATTGCCAGGCCGGTCGATTGGTTCGGACTCAACCACTACGCACCGCATTACATCAAGGCAGATAGCAGCAAGGTGATCGGCAGTTCGTTTGGCGCCGCACCGCCTGACGTGCCGCGAACCGCGATGGATTGGCCGATCGTTCCCGGTGCTTTCCGCGACACCCTGATCGACCTTCATTCCCGGTTCCGGCTGCCGATCTATGTGCTCGAAAACGGCACAGCTGCGGTGGACAAGCCGGACAGTGCCGGCCAAGTCCGCGACATGGATCGTATGGCCTATCTGCAGGCCTATACGAGCGCGATGCAGGAAGCGATTGCAGCGGGAGCCGATGTCCGGGGCTATTTTGTTTGGTCGCTGCTCGACAATTTCGAGTGGACGGCCGGCTATTCGCAGCGCTTCGGGATCGTCTATGTCGACTATTCCACCCTCAAGCGTGTTCCCAAGGCGTCGGCACGGTGGTACGCGAACCTGATCGCGGACGCCCGGCGTTCACGGGACAAGGCAACCGGTGACGTCGGCTGCGGACCGGCTGCGCAGCGATGAAGGGCGCGACACGGAGACGATGGCGGGGATCGATCAGGCACTGCTGGCAGATATAGGCGGCACCAATGCGCGCTTTGCGCGCCTCGATCGCAACGGTATCGGATCGATCGAACGCCTGAAGGTCGCTGATCATGCGAGTGCAGAGTTGGCGATCGGCGAGGTTGTGGCTCGCCATGATGTTGCTGCCGACCGCGCCGCTGCGATCATTGCCGTTGCGGGGCCGGTCGAGAACGGCCGGGCTGTTCTCACCAACAGCAATTGGCAATTCGATACGGCCGAGCTGAAGCGGGAGTTCGGCTTTCGCACCGTTCATCTGCTCAACGATTTCGAGGCACAGGCGTGGTCGCTGCCGGCCTTGGGTGCTGCCGATCTGTTTCAGCTCGGCGGCAAGGCCGCCGTTGCGGGAGCCCCCATGGTCGTCGCCGGTCCCGGTACCGGCTTTGGCACGGCCTGTCTGGTGACAAATGGTACGTCGAGGCTTGCGCTGGTGACAGAGGCCGGCCATGCCACCTTGCCCGTCGTTTCGGAACGGGAAGCTGCCGTGATCGGCCACCTGCGCCGGCAATTCGGCCATGTCTCGATCGAGCGCGTTATGTCCGGTCCCGGGCTGGAAAACCTCTATCGGGCGCTCGCGGCTGTCGATGGCGCCGATGTTCCCGAACGCGATGCGGCATCGATCACGAGCCGGGCGCTCGACGGAAGCTGTTCGGCAAGCCGCGCCGCGCTCGAGACGTTCTGTGGCCTGCTTGGAACGGTCTGCGGCAACCTTGCGCTCACCTTTGCCGCCCGTGGCGGGCTCTATATCGCCGGAGGGATCGCACCCCGTATGGCGGATTTTCTGGCCAACTCGGCTTTCCGCGAGCGTTTCGACGCCAAGGGGCGTTTCCAGGACTATTTGCGCGAAGTTCCCGTCAACATCGTGATGCGGCCGGACGCCGGCTTCCTGGGCCTCAAGACGTTCCTCGAAACGAATGTGGTAGCCGGGTCATGACCGCCATCGTCACCGTCACGCCTAACCCGTCCGTCGACCTCTCGACCACTGTCGAGCGCATCGTTCCCGTCTACAAGCTGCGCGGAACCTCGCAGCGGCGTGATCCCGGGGGTGGTGGCATCAACGTGGCGCGGGTTGTAACCCGGCTGGGAGGCGATGTCAGAGCGATCTATCCCGCCGGCGGGGCGATGGGCGACTTGTTGCGGCGGCTACTCGATGGCGAAGGCATCTCCAGTACTTTGCTGCCGATTGCTGGCGAGACCCGCGAGGATTTCTTTGTCAACGAGATCGCCACGGGCCAGCAATATCGCTTCATCCTGCCCGGGCCCCGGCTCGACGAGCATGAGTGGAAGGCTTGTCTTGCGGCTGTCGCGGCGCTGGATCCGTTTCCGCATTTCCTGGTCGCAAGCGGCAGCCTGCCTGACGGCGTGCCGGACGATTTCTATGCGCAACTCGCACGGGTCGCCAGACAACGCGGCGCCAGCATGATCCTGGATACGTCGGGTGCAGCCCTTGCCGCCGCCGTGGCTGAAGGCGTTGACCTGATCAAGCCCAACTTGCGGGAAATGCGCGAACTCTGCGGCGGCGGGTCGGAGGAACCGGCAGCCTGGGAAGCGGCGGCAAAAGCCTTGGTCAGGAATGGGCGGGCCAGGATCGTGGCTCTGACCATGGGTCATCGCGGCGCGGCCCTGGTCACACGCGAAGGGGTGTGGCGCGCGAAGCCGCTGGCCATCACGCCACTGAGTGCCGTCGGCGCCGGCGACAGTTTTCTCGGGGCACTGGTCTTCCACCTTGCCGCGGGTGCCGCCCCTGCCGATGGCTTCCGTCAGGCGGTTGCGGCCGGTGCCGCGGCACTGATCAATCCCGGCACCGGCCTCTGCCAGCCGGCTGACATCGCGCGCCTCATGAGAGACGTGGTGATCGAAGCGGACCAGCGATGAGCCGGAGCACCGGAGCGCGCAGGAAGGGGGCATTGCCTCCGAACCGGCGAGGGAGGCTTAGCCCAGCGCCCACGAAAACCTCGGAGCCTTGTGCCGCCGCGACAGCTTCCTCAGAACGGTCTGTCGGTAGTCCGTTCGCGCCGCGACAGTGCTCGTCAGGGCGGCAATTGCACTGGCCATCATCGTTCGCCGAAGCATGGTAACCTCCTGGATCAGACTTGCTTCTTGGACGGCAGCAGGTCGGGGGGAGGTTCGCCTGATCTCGAAGCTGTGATGAAGTGGCGATCCCGGCAGGATTCGAACCTGCAACCCTCAGAGTAGAAATCTGATGCTCTATCCAGTTGAGCTACGGGACCGGACCGTTTGCGGCAATGCAGCGCGCCTTGTAACACTGCCAATATGAAAAATCCGCTGCGTCGCCAAGCCGGTGTCGAACCGGCAGGTAGCCCGGTGCGACCAAGACAGGCGGGGGGCTGTTGGCTGACGCTCCGGTCGCTTGATGCGCCGCGCCGGCGATCCACCCGGTCCGGCTCTGGAACCTGCCGGCAATGCTTTGCGACCTTTTCGCTCGCTCGTCCCCTTGCCATCAGTCTGTCACCTTTTCGCTGCCTTTTATGCCTCACGCCGCCTTTGCCCGCGGCCCAAGGAGCTTCCACATGATCGGTTTGGTACGCGCAGCAGCCCTTTGCGCCATGCTGGCGCTTGGCCTGAGTTCAGCCCTGGCGGCGGACAAGTCCTTCAAGCGCGACGATCTCGCCGATTCCGCGATCAAGCTGGAGGCTGAGATCAGGAAGGAGGCCGGTCCCGTCGCCAAGAGCGCTGCGACGCTCAAGACCGACGCCGACGCCGCCTTCAAGCGCAATGATTTCCGCA
>JAHCKB010000415.1 GCA_026125985.1 Bradyrhizobium sp. | reverse complement strand
ACACCGCGCAATGGCCGCGATCCACGAGTTCACGGCCAACTCGCTTTCGGGCGAGCCGGTACCGCTCAAGCAGTTCGAGGGCCAGGTACTGCTGATCGTCAACACGGCGAGCGCCTGCGGGTTCACGCCGCAATATCGCGGGCTGCAGGAGCTGCATCGGAAGCTCTCGCCGCGCGGCTTTGCCGTGCTTGGATTCCCCTGCAACCAGTTCGGCGGACAGGAGCCGGGCGATGCCAGGCGGATTGAGGATTTCTGCAAAAGCAATTATGCCGTGACCTTTCCGATGTTCGCCAAGGTCGACGTCAATGGCAGCCAAGCGCATCCGTTGTTCGACTATCTAAAGCGGGAGAGATCGGGATTGCTCGGCGCGTCGATCAAGTGGAATTTCACCAAGTTCCTGGTCGATCGCGCGGGCAGGGTGGTGGGGCGGTATGCGCCGACGGTGCGGCCGGAAAACCTGACGACAGAGATAGAGGCACTATTGTGAGCGACACCGACAAGCCGACTACCGACCAGTTGCCCGACCGCCTGTCGGTCGATCCGCGCAGCCCGTATTACAATGCGGAGGTGCTGGCGCACGACATCGGCATCCGCTTCAAGGGCGTCGAGAAGAACAACGTCGAGGAGTACTGCGTCAGCGAGGGATGGGTGCGCGTCTCCGCCGGCAGTGCCAGGGATCGTCACGGCAATCCGCTGACCATCAAGATCCACGGACCGGTCGAGCCGTATTTCCGCGACAAGGCGTAAGCCATGGTCCGCATCACCGACGTCTGCGAGATCACGCGGCCGATCTCCTCGCCGATTCGCAACGCCTATATCGACTTCACCAAGATGACGACGAGCCTGGTCGCTGTCGTTACGGACGCCGTGCGCGACGGCCGGCGCGTGGCGGGCTACGGCTTCAATTCCAACGGCCGCTACGGGCAGGGCGGACTGATCCGCGAGCGTTTCGCGCCGCGCCTGCTCGAAGCCGAGCCGAAATCGCTGCTTGATGCTTCCGGAGACAATCTCGATCCGGACAAGGTCTGGGCGACGATGATGTCCAACGAGAAGCCGGGCGGTCACGGCGAGCGCTCGGTTGCGGTCGGCACCATCGACATGGCCGTGTGGGATGTGGTGGCGAAGATCGCGGGCAAGCCGCTGTTTCGCCTGCTCGCCGAACGCCACGGCCGCGAAGCCAACCCGCGTGTCTTCGTTTATGCCGCCGGCGGCTACTACTATCCCGGCAAGGACCTCGCGATGCTGCGCAGCGAGATGCGCGGCTATCTCGACCGCGGCTACAATGTGGTGAAGATGAAGATCGGCGGCGCGCCGATTGCCGAGGACCGTGAGCGCATCGAGGCGGTGCTGAGGGAGATCGGCAGCGACGCGCAGCTTGCGGTCGACGCCAACGGCCGCTTCGATCTGGAGACCGCGATCGCCTATGCCAAAATGCTGCGGGACTATCCGCTGTTCTGGTACGAGGAGGCGGGCGATCCGCTCGACTACGCCCTGCAAGCGGCGCTCGCCGAATTCTATCCCGGGCCGATGGCGACGGGCGAGAATCTGTTCAGCCACCACGATGCGCGGAATCTGATCCGCTATGGCGGCATGCGGCCGGATCGCGACTGGCTGCAATTCGATTGCGCGCTGTCCTACGGGCTTTGCGAATACCAGCGCACGCTCGCAGTGCTGCACACCCACGGCTGGTCGGCGAGCCGCTGCATTCCGCATGGCGGGCACCAGATGTCGCTCAACATCGCGGCGGGGCTTGGGCTCGGCGGCAACGAGAGCTATCCGGATCTGTTTCAGCCCTATGGCGGCTTCCCCGATGGCGTGCGGGTTGAGGGCGGGCACATCGTGATGCCGGACCTTCCGGGCATCGGCTTCGAGGGCAAGAGCGATCTCTACAAGGAGATGAAGGCGCTGGCGGCCTGAGTGCCGCCGGCTTAAGGATCTCGATTTCTGAAGGACGCATCGTTCGTGCCCAGCCAACTTTCCCTTCCCCAGCTCTCGCTCGCAAAGGACAAGATCCGAGTCCTGCTGCTCGAAGGGGTGAACGACAGTGCCGTGGAGTTGATCGAGGCGGCCGGCTATTCCGCCACGACGCGCCTGTCGAAGGCGCTGGAGGGCGATGCGCTCAAGGACGCCGTCAAGGGTGTGCATCTCCTCGGCATCCGTTCCCGTACGCAGATCACTCCGGACGTTCTCGAAGCCGCGGACCGGCTGATTGCGATCGGATGCTTCAGCGTCGGCACCAATCAGGTCGATATCGACGCGGCGCGACGGTGCGGGATTCCCGTGTTCAACGCCCCGTTTTCCAATACGCGAAGCGTGGCGGAGCTGGTGATTGGCGAGATCGTCGTGCTGTTGCGCCGGATTGTTGAGCGCTCCAACGCAGCCCATCGGGGCCAATGGGACAAATCGGCCGACGACAGCTATGAAGTCAGGGGCAAGACGCTCGGCATCATCGGCTACGGCAATATCGGCTCGCAGCTTTCGAATCTTGCCGAAGCGCTGGGCATGCGGGTCATTTTCTACGACCACACCGACAAGCTTCGCCACGGCAACACCGAGCCGACCGCGACTTTGCGTGAGCTGCTTGCGCAAAGCGACGTCGTGACGCTGCATGTGCCGGAAACCCCGGCCACGCACGGGATGATCGGACGCGAGGAGATCGCCGCGATCACGCCTCGCGCCTATTTCATCAACAACAGCCGGGGCACCGTCGTCGACCTCGAGGCGCTTGCAGACGCGTTGCGCGAAGGCAGGCTTCGTGGCGCCGCGGTCGACGTTTTTCCAGTCGAGCCCCGTTCGAATGCGGATCGCTTCGTGTCGCCGTTGCAGGGGTTGGAAAACGTCATCCTGACGCCGCACATCGGCGGTTCGACCGAGGAGGCGCAGGAGCGCATCGGCGCCGAGGTGGCACGCAAGCTGGTCGACTACAGCGATTCCGGCTCGACGATGGGCGCCGTCAATTTCCCTCAAGTCCAGTTGCCGGCGCGGCCATCGGGCACGCGATTCATTCAGGTACAGCGCAACCTGCCCGGCATGCTCGGCCATTTGAACGATGTGCTTGCGCGCCACTCCGTCAACATTGCCGCGCAATATTACGAGACCGACCACGAGGTCGGCTATGTGGTTCTCGACGCCGATGCCTCCGCGGCCGACGGCCAGCGCGTGCTGGCGGACATCCGCGCCTTGGAAGGCACCATTCGCGCCCGCTTGCTCTACGAATACAGGATCTAGGCTGTTGTCAGTTGTCAGCGCGACTAAAGGCTACCCCAATCTCATATCCAGCAGTCGTCGCTCGCCTTTCAGCAGCTTCTTCACCGCGCTCGATGCAATCACCTCGCCCTGGTTGGCGTAGGCCTCGTGGTTCTTCTCGATGTCGTCGAGGCGGTAGAGGTAGTTGACCATGATGCCAGCGGACTCGCGCAG
>JAHCKB010000414.1 GCA_026125985.1 Bradyrhizobium sp. | reverse complement strand
GTCTCGGGCATCGACTGCCTGCAATTGAACCGGCTGGCCCGCACCGCAGGCGCGCCGCTCGACAAGGGCGCGGGGATCCGGCTGTTCAAGAAGATCGGCGATCCTGTCGAACAAGGCGAGCCGCTGTACCGGGTCTACACGTTCGACCAGCCGGAATTCGCGCTCGCCGAGGCAAGCGCGAACGCGGATAGCGGCTATGCCGTCGCTCCGCCGAGGCCGCGCAAGGCCACGCCGTGAGTTCGGTCGCCGTGCACTGCCTGCCCTCCGGCGCCGCCGATGCAAGACGGCTTGCCGCCCGGCTCGGCCTGCCCGTGCAGGGAATCACGATCCACCAATTCCCCGACGGCGAGATAAAGGTGACGGTGAGCGACGCCGCGCCGACAAGTATCATCTATGCTTCGCTCGACCGGCCGAACGACAAGCTGATCGCGCTCCTGTTTGCGGCCGAGGCGTTGCGGCGCGGCGGTGCGAAGCGGCTCGTGCTGCTCGCTCCGTATCTCTGCTACATGCGTCAGGATGCGGCGTTCCATCCCGGCGAAGCCATCAGCCAGCAGGCGATCGGCCGGCTGCTGACGGCGACTTTCGACCGCGTGATCACGGTGGACGCCCATCTGCATCGCACCTCGGATATCAGGATGGTGTTTCCGGGCATCGAGGCAGACAATCTGTCGGCGATGCCGGCGATTGCCGATGCGCTTGCCGGCATCGATCCCGCCACTGTGGTTGCCGGCCCCGACGAGGAATCGCGGCCCTGGGTCAGCGCGCTTGCCGCCCTGCTCGGGCTCGGCCATGTGGTCGGACGAAAAACCCGCCGCGGCGACCGTTCGGTGGAGATCGATTTCGCAGGCCAGATCGCGATGGCAGGACGACCGATATTGCTGGTCGACGATATCGTTTCGTCGGGCGGCACGTTGATGACTTGCGCGCAGACCCTGCGCGCGGCAGGCGCGGTCACCATCGACGCCGTGATCACCCACGCACTGTTTCCGCCTGACATGATCGAGGAGTTTGCGCGGGCCGGCATCCGCTCGATCCGCTCAACCTCGAGCGTCGCGCATCCGACCAATGCCATTCCACTCGATCGAGTGCTCGCCGATGCCCTGCAAGGCGAGCTGGCCTGAGGAGAACCACGCATGAGCGTCACCCTTCGATTTTGCGGCGCTGCCCGTACCGTGACCGGCTCATGCTATCTCATCGAAACCGCATCCGGGCGGCTCCTGATCGATTGCGGATTGTTTCAGGGCCAGAAGACGCTGAAGGAGCTCAACTACGGCGCCTTCCCTTTTCGTCCCTCGGACATCCACGCCGTGCTTCTGACCCATGCCCATATCGATCACAGCGGGATGTTGCCGAAGCTGGTTCGCGAAGGCTTTGACGGCAGCATCTTCGCAACCCGCGGAACCGTTGACCTTTGCTCATGGATGCTGCCGGATGCGGGCAACATCCAGGAAGCGGAAGTCGCAAACCTCAACCGCCGCAATGTAGCGCGCGGACGCGCCGAGGTGACTCCGATCTATACCGAGGCGGACGCCATCGAAACGCTGCGGTCATTCCGGCCCGTCGACTACGAAAGCTGGATCGACGTGATGCCAGGTGTGCGAGCCCGATACTGGAATGCCGGCCACCTGCTCGGTTCGGCGTCGATCGAGATCGAATTCGCCGATGCAGCCGCATCCGGCCGGCCGCTACGCCTGCTCGCCTCAGGGGACATCGGCCCCGACGCCAAGCTGCTGCAGCCCGACCCTAAAGCGCCTGCCGGCTTCGACTATGTGATTTCGGAATCGACTTACGGCGACCGCGTCCGCCCGGCTACCACGCCGAAGCAGCGTCGCGAGCGCCTGGCGGCGGAAGTGCGTGAAGCCGCGAGCGCGAGGGGTCCGCTGCTCATTCCGGCCTTCGCGGTCGAGCGCACCCAGGAACTTCTCGTCGATCTCGTCGCCCTGATGGAGCGCGGCCAGGTGCCGCCGGCGCCGATCTTCCTGGATTCGCCGCTGGCCATTCATGCGACCGAAGTGTTCCGCAAGCATGCGGCGAGCCTCGACGACGAGATCGACATCAACAGGATTTTCGCCTCGCACCATCTGCGTTTCACAGAGACGGTCAATGAGAGCAAGGCGATCGCAAAGCTGACGGGCTTTCATGTCATCGTCGCCGCCAGCGGCATGTGCGAGGCCGGGCGCATCCGCCACCATCTCAAGCGCTGGCTATGGAACGAACGTGCCACCGTGCTGCTGGTCGGCTACCAGGCCCACGGCACGCTGGGCCGCTTCCTGCAGGAAGGCGCCAAGGCAGTACGCATCCACGGCGAGGAAATCAGGGTCGCCGCCCGCATCCGCATGATCGACGAATATTCCGGCCATGCCGACGGCGCGGAAGTCGCACGCTGGATTGCGGCGCGCCGTCCGATCGAGCGCGGCCTTTTCCTCGTGCATGGCGAGGAAGAGGCCATCGCGGGCCTTGCCGACCGGGTTGCCGAACGCATCATTCCCGCCGCAAAAATCTACCAGCCGGTTCTGGACGACGTCTATGAACTCTCAGCCGCCCAACCGCGGCTCCTGGATGGCGAACGCCGCCACCGCCTCGCGCCGGAAGCCGTCACTCACCTGGACTGGCACAACGACATGTCGCGGCTGATCCTGGACATCAACGACCAGGTCCGCGCCGCCGCCGACGACCGCGCCCGCGGCATCATCATCCGCCGCCTGCGGCGGGCGCTGGCGAATGCCGATTAGCCGCCTTCCGGGCATGCAATGCCCCCGGACGCATATCAGAACTTCGCGCCCAAGCCTCGGGCGCGCTTTACCGGGCCGCTGAATCCTGATCCTACTACCCCCTAGAGACCGAAACAAAACAACGGCCATATCGGGGAGCAAGACCGCCATGAAGCTGGGTGCTGCGATTGCCGAAATCATGAAGCGCGAGGGCATCGAGATCCTCTGCGGCTATCCTGTCAACCACCTCATCGAGTTCGCCGCCAACGCCGATATCCGCCCCATCATGGTGCGCCAGGAACGCGTCGGCGTGCACATGGCTGACGCCATCTCCCGCGTCACCTCGGGCGGCAAGATCGGCGCCTTCTGCATGCAGCACGGGCCGGGCGCGGAGAACGCAATGGGCGGCGTGGCGCAGTGCTACGGCGAGTCGGTGCCGGTGCTGGTGCTGCCGATGGGCTATGCGCGCCGGCTCTCCAACATCGACCCGAACTTCAGCTCCAGCCAGGCGATGAAGGCATTCTCGAAGTCGACTGAGCCGATCATTTTGGCGAGTGAAGTCTGCAACATTTTTCGCCGTGCCTTTACCAAGCTGAAGAACGGCCGCGGCGGGCCCGTGATCGTCGAAATCCCCGCCGACATGTGGAACGAAGAGGTCCCGGAACCGCTCAACTACACGCCGGTCCTACGCACCCGCTACGGCGCCGACC
>JAHCKB010000413.1 GCA_026125985.1 Bradyrhizobium sp. | reverse complement strand
AGCAGCGTCAGTGCGCGCGACACGCTGCCCTCGGCTGCTGCGGCCGCTTCAAGCAGGGCCGGATCGCCGGCCTCGATGTCAGCGGCGCAGGCTGCGGCACGGACCACGTCTTCCGTCGTGAGTGGCCGCAACGGCAGCTTGCGACAGCGGGACAGGATGGTCGGCAGCACCCGTGCCGGCGCGTGGCTGACCAGCAGGAACAGCGACTGCTGCGGCGGCTCCTCAAGGATTTTCAGCAGCGCATTCGCAGCGTTGGGGTTGAGCTCATCCACGGTGTCGACAATGCAGACCCGCCAGCCTTCCACGGCCGCGGTTGAGCCGAAGAAGGAGATCGTCTCGCGCGTCTCGTCGACCGTGATCACCGTTCGCAGCACGCCGCGATCGTTCAGCCCGCGCTCCAGCACCAGCAGGCCGCCATGCGCGTCGGCCGCGACCTGGCGAGCGACGTGATCGCCGGGATCGACGGCGAGCGTCGTGGCGCGCTGCACGTCGGGTCCCTGCGCATGGCGATGAGCCAGCACGAAACGCGCCATCCGGTAGGCCAGCGTCGCCTTGCCGACGCCCTGTGGGCCGCCGATCAGCCACGCATGCGGAATTCTTCCGCTGCGATAGGCAGCGAGCAGTGCGGCCTCCGCCTCGCGGTGCCCGAACAGCTCGCTCGTCTCGCGCGGATGCCGGACGGCAATTTCTTCTGCGGTCTTGCGGGCGTTCATGCCGATGAGGTGGCCATCGCGAACAAATGGTCGCGCAAGGCGGTCCAAACTTGTGCCGCGACTGCTTCCGGGCTCGCGCTGGCATCGATCAGCACGCAGCGGTCGGGGTCCTCCGCTGCGATCTGCCTGTAGGCATCGCGCAAATCCTGGTGGAACTTGATGTCCTCGGCTTCGAACCGGTCCGGGGCTCCCGTTCCTCGCCGTGCGGCCGCGCGCTTCAGCCCGATCTCCACCGGGACGTCCAGGATGATGGTGAGGTCCGGCTTGAGATCGCCGATGGTGACGCGCTGCATGGCGTTGAGTACGCCCGGCGATACGTTGCCGAGCCGGCCCTGATAGGCGCGCGTCGAGTCCGAAAAGCGGTCGCACAGAACCCAGGTGCCTTGATTAAGCGCAGGCTGGATCACGGTGCGGACGTGGTCGTCGCGGGCCGCCGCAAACAGCAGTGTTTCGGCGTCAGGGCCAAGCAGCTTGCCCATGCCCGAGAGCACGAGATGGCGGATGATTTCGGCTCCAGGCGAACCGCCGGGCTCGCGGGTGACGATGGCACGCAGTTTTGCCGCTGCCAGCCGGTCCGCCAGCAATTTGATCTGGGTCGACTTGCCGGAGCCTTCCCCACCCTCGAAAGAAATGAACTTGCCGCGCCCGCCCGGCCGCCTGACGGCTGCTGCCTCACCCATGGCTACAGCTTTCCGGTGCCAGCGCGGAACACGCCGATGACGAGTTCGCTCACGCCGTCCACGGCGCGGCGCATGGTCGACCCCGTCCCGACGGATTCAGCGGCATAGACCGGCGCCTCCATCGCGACATTGGCGTTGCGCCACACGCGGACGACGCCGACCGGCTGGCCTTCCTTGACTGGCGCGGGCACCGGGCCTCGATAGACAATGCGGGCAATCAGCTTTTCGCTGCCGTTCTTCGGGACCATCACCTTGATCGGCTCAGGACTTGCGAGTTTCACGTAGCGGCTCTCACCACCGAATACCCGGGCATAGCCAACGTGCTGGTTCTCGGCGAAGAGCGTCCGCGCCTCGAAATTGCGGAACCCCCATTCCAGCATCTTCTTGGCTTCCCGTGCGCGGTCGTCGGCGTCCTCCAGCCCGTTGACCACCACGATCAACCTGATGCCGTTCTGCACGGCGGAGCCGACCATGCCGTAGCCGCCTTCCTTGGTGTAGCCGGTCTTCAGCCCGTCGGCGCCCTCGAGCGAATTCAGGAGTGGATTGCGGTTCTGCTGCCGGATCTTGTTCCAGGTGAACTCGCGCTCGTTGAACAGCGGATAGAATTCCGGGAAATCCAGGATGATGTGGCGCGCAAGCATCGCCAGCTCCCGCACCGTCATCTTGTTGTCGGGATCAGGCAAGCCGCTGGCATTGCCGAAGGTCGATCTGGTCAGACCGAGTGCGCGCGCCCGTTTGGTCATGAAATCGTTGGCAAACTTGCGTTCGCTGCCCGCCATGCCCTCGGCGAGCGCGATGCAGGAATCATTGCCACTCTGGATGATGACGCCGTGAAGGAGGTCGTCGACCGGGACCTTGCTGTGAATGGCGGCGAACATCGTCGAGCCGCCGGAAGGCGCCCCACCCCTTCGCCAGGCGTTCTCGCTGATCCGGAACTCGTCGGTGAGCTTGATCTTGCCTTCCTTGATCGCGTTGAAGATGACCTCGACGGTCATCAGCTTCATCATGCTTGAAGGTGCGCGCAGCTCGTCGGCATTCTTCTCGAACAGGATGCTGCCAGAGGTCGCCTCTATCAGGATCGCGGTAGGCGCATCGCCATCGAAGGCGTTGTCGTCCTTCTTGGCGCCCTGCACGCTGTTGTTGGCGGCATGGACTGCCCCGCCCCAGGCAAGGACCGCCGCCAGGACCGCCGCTGCAAGGTGCCGCCAGCCGCACCGCATCCACCGGAATCTCTGCAAAAACGAAGGTTTGGCGGCCATAATTCAAGTCCTTGCGGAGCGGCGTTCTAACAGTTGCAGGAGACAGGAACAACACGGCTTTTGGCGGGCACCCGAGCGGTCCGTATCGAATTGCGGGACCTGCACAATGCTCCTATCGTCACCGCTGCCGCGAGGTTCCCCCAACAGGACGGAAGACCCATGTCATCCTCACGCACGATTCCCGTCAACGGGATCGAGATGTTTTTGCTCGAACAGGGCGAAGGCCCGCTGGTCGTGCTGTGCCACGGTTGGCCCGAACTGTCCTACTCGTGGCGGCACCAGATCAAGGCGCTGGCGGCGGCCGGCTTCCACGTTGTGGCCCCGGACATGCGCGGCTTTGGTCGCACCAGCGCGCCGGCTGAAATCGAGGCCTACAGCATCTTCCACACCGTCGGCGACATGGTCGCACTCGTGACGGCACTCGGCGAAAACAAGGCCGCTATCGTCGGCCATGACTGGGGCGCGCCGGTCGCCTGGCATGCGGCGCTCTGGCGGCCCGATCTCTTCACCGCCGTCTCGGCGATGAGCGTTCCCTACTCTCCGCCCGGCTATGTCGACATCCTGTCGGCGCTGGAGAAGCTCGGCATCAACGACTTCTACCTGCAGTACTTCCAGAAGCCCGGCGTCGCCGAGGCCGAGCTGCAGCAGGATATCAGGAGCGCCCTACGCCGCCTCTACTTCACCGCGTCGGGCGACATGACCGACACCAGCAAGGGCTTCGGACGCCTGCCGGGTGGCACGCTGCTCGGCAACACGGCCGATACCGAGAAGCTGCCCG
>JAHCKB010000412.1 GCA_026125985.1 Bradyrhizobium sp. | reverse complement strand
CGGAACGAAATGCAACTTGACCGATTGGAACGGAAATGGAGGCAGATTGCTTGTGTTTCGCCTCCCACTCAGAAGCGGAACTTGGCTTGCCGGCTTTTGGACGCATACAGTTAAAGTGGCGCGACCAGACAGCACGTTACGAGGGTGAAGAAACACTCGTGCATCGTGCGAACTGGTCCTGGCTGTCTGCGGAATCCGTTTTGGTTCCCAAAAGCCGGCTTGAGTTTCGGGTGGACCAACAGGCCACATACCTCGCCATTCACGATATCGTTCGTCAGGATGGCGAGACCCGGCTGGAGGGAGCCGGCTTTTCAGAGGCAAGGGACATCAGGGGAAGGCTGACATTCGTGCCGGCGGGCTGCTCCGCGGAAGGCTGGTCAGACATCAGAAATCGCTCGGCACATGTTTTTGCCGTTCATCTGGCGCCGCTGCTGCACGATGTCTTGGAACTCGCGCACCTCCCTCCCGCGCTCTACTTCCAAAACGCCAGCGTTCAGGCGACGCTCCAAAAGCTACGTTTCGTCGTCGAAGGACATGGGGTAGCCGATGTCGCTTATGCAGAGACTCTCGGCCTGATTCTGGTGTGGGAGCTGAAGAATGCTCTTGTGGGTGCGTCTGCACCCACAAAAATGCAGGGTGGGCTGACCAAGCTCCAATTAAGGAGAATTGATGAATTCGTCAGGGCCAATCTCGATCGAGCTTTATCGATCTCCGACCTAGCTGCCGTCGCGGGATTGAGCCAGTTCCATTTCATTCGCGCGTTCAAGGAATCGACCGGGCTGCCTCCCTACCAGTACGTCTTGAGGGAACGCGTGGAATTGGCCCGTCGATTGCTGCTTGAGAGCAACAGTACAGTCGCCGAAGTAGCGGTTGCAGCAGGCTTCGGCGATGCGTTGCAGTTGACCCGGACTTTTCGCAAGTTTGTCGGGACGACGCCGGCCGCTTTTCGTCGTGACCACGAGTGAAAGCTCCCACCCGGTTGCGGCGGCATCGACGATCTCAGCGTGGACGTACTGCCGGTTTTCCATTAGGCAGCATCAGGAACTCGACGCCTGCTGCTTCCATCGCCCGTAAGATTGCGGATAACGCGTCGTTATACCCTGCGCTCGAGCCGTCGAACTCCTCGAGACGACGCACGACTCCGATGGTCAGGCTCGTGGCATTGGCAAGGTCACGCACCGACCAGTTGAGAATTCCTCGGCCGGCGCGTATCTGCGCTCCGGTGATTTGCGGGGATTCTTGTGTTCCGGCGATCAGATCGTGCACGTCGATGGTCACGCCGATCCATTCGATGATAGAGGTATCACGATCCCGTAACGGTGCTGCATACGACCGGTACCATCGGGGTCTTCCATCCGGTTCCATCATGCGATGCAGAAATTTGAAGGGCTTCTGGTCGGCTGCTGACCGAGACCAGTCGGCCAGTAGCGCTGCCTTGTCGTCGGCAACGACGCGATCGAGCCAGTCGCCCTGCAGGTCGAGCCTTTCCGCCGACATAAGCTTGTTCGCCTGGAATCCGTCGGTGTCAGGCGGCGCCATCCAGACCACACAGGAGGCGGCGTTGATCAGCTCCTTGAAGCGGCTCTGGATCAATTCAGATTGGGTGCGCGCCTCGATCAGTGCCGTGACATCGATGCATACTCCGGCGAGTTGCGCGTTGTTGCCGTCGCCGCCGGCAAGCCACCCATGCTGACTGATGTGTCGAACGCGGCCATCGTGCAACACTACTCGAAAATCCCGGTCGAGCAGCCGGCCCTCCCTGACTTCGTGCCTTATCCAGCCCGTCGACAGCCGGTCGTCGGGATGCGTCATGGACAAGGCCAGACCCCGGCTGGGCTGTACGCTCCCAGGTTTCAATCCGAACAACGCGAACATGCCGTCGGACCATTGCAGCTCGTCGGTATCGATATTCCAGATAAACAATCCGAGACCGAGGCGCTCCTCGAGGCGAAGCAGGGTTTCGTAGGAATCCAGTTTTCCGTTGAAGCGAACCGACATTCAGGCTTACCGGGAGGTGCGAGGGTGTTTGAGCAACTCGCTTAACAATATTCTGAACGCGGGTATTGAGCCCTATCAACAATCCCTGGTGAGTATTTTCAGCAAATTTTGTTTGTTGTTGAGCGCAATGCATGCAAGGGCCGCAAAATTTGCGACGAAATTTTATTGTATAGCAAACGTTCGGGAGAATTAAGCGCCTACGCCAGTTTTAGTTGCAAAAATGGCATGAGGTGGATTGTCGCATGCCTCCCCTTTTTTTGGCGGTACGGACCGCCCCTGATCTCCCCTCGTTGCTACCGACATCTTCCGACGCGGCTCGTGCCCACGCCGTTTCCGATGCAACTCTTGCTCGCGACCAACCTGGATACCGCCCCACATGTGGGCTGCGGGCAGGCCCTTGGCGAGCTTGGCAAGGTCGGCGAGGCAGACGCGTAGCGCCGACAAATCCAGCGGTTTGGGCAGGCTGCGCAACTCGATGCCGTGAAGCCGCGCATGCGCCCTGGCGGCCGTTCGCTGGTCGGCATTCATGCCGCTGATCAGGATCACCGACCCGGTGAACATGGCATGGGCCATCGCGGAAAGCACCTCGGTGCCGTCGCCGTCTTCCAGCATCAGGTCCAGCGTCACGCAATCGAACTCGTCACCGTGCAACGCGGCTACAGCTTCCAGCACCGATGTTGCGAACGTCACGTCGTGACCGGCTTGCTTCGCCCCGCGCGCGATCAGATCTCGCTGTGTCGCATCATCGTCCACGACGAGGAGCCTCAGCGGTGCGCAAGGGTTGTCTGCGGATTGAGAGGACTCCGCAACGGAAGCGGCACGAGAACTCATTTCGGTCTCCATTAAACTTTGCTGCAATCTGGCGCAGAAGGGGTTGGCCTTTCGTGAAGTCGGAGGTCCGGATACCCGGGTGGGTCTTCACGAATTGTGCAGCATGTCGGCCGAGGCCGGCCGAGCCGGGGCGCGTGCACTGGTCCGCGACGGGGTCGATAGCGGTATCGTGCAGTGACGCTGCCGCGTGAGAGCGGCGAGGGCCGCCGTGGTGGAAGAAATCGTCTGCACTTGTGGTTTATTTCCCGCAAAGGTCCCGTGCGGAAATCGGCAGGTGAGTGCCGCATCCCGTTGATCCATTTGCCGCGTGCCTGATGATGATTGACCAGGAACGGTCTAGCCGAATGAGAACGGGTTGAATCTTCAACGGATTCGCGTGGCGAGCGTCAGATGCCTGCTCCAGTATGCCTAACCATTCGTCACCAATCGCTAGAGTTTTAAATAATCCTGATTCACGCGCTCTCCACTCCGCCTCGCTAGGCTGAGATCGAGAGGACAAGAATGACCTTCGCAGCAATATCCGGCGTTGTGGGCGCAGGCCTCAACAGGCTTGCACGCCTGAGCGGGCGTTACGGCTCCGTACTCATTGGGCTGTCGGCGATCGGGCTTG
>JAHCKB010000411.1 GCA_026125985.1 Bradyrhizobium sp. | reverse complement strand
AGATCTTGAGAAGCAGATTGTACAGATCAAAGATCTCAATGTCGGCGCGAGGCGTGGACGTAAACCAAGTCGTAGCAGCTCCCTCAAGGGGCGCAAGGCAGAACCCAAGTATCGCAATTCGGCTAACCCAAAGGAGACATGGGCAGGCCGAGGCATGAAACCTCGCTGGCTTACCGCCGCGCTCAAGAGCGGCAAGAAGATCGAGAGCTTCGAGATCAAGAAGTGAGCACATCGGCCGGTTCTTCCGATGAGAGGTGGGCCCCTATTTGATGTGCTGCCACTTTTTCTTCAAAGCGACGATGCCAGGCTCAACTTCGTATGCGCCAGCGACCTGGCCGTTGCATTCAAAGGCTTTCTCAAGGCGCCTAGCTAGGACTCGACGTCCGGGCGACAGCATCGCTGCCATCATCGCCGAAGGAAGTCCCGCGCCCATCGTCGCCAGAGCATTGTCCAGGAGAATGGTCCCCGGTTCATTCGCAATATAGTTTCGAGCAAACCAGATCTTGTAGATGCCGTTGTCCAGCGCGACGATATCGTCGCGCCCCATCACGCTGCGAACGTCGGCCACCACGCGCTGAGGCACCATGGGGAACCGGTCGTCATCACTCGTCTCCCGAATGTGCGATGCGATTTCTTTGTGGAGGGCGGTGTAATAGCTCCGGTCGCAATTCAGCTTGCCATCGAGACGCTTCCCCAATCGCTCGACCGCTCCGGCGATGTCGCCGATGACCTCGAGTTGGGGAAAATAGACCTGGTCGACTTCGGCGGCCTTGTAATTGATGTGAATGACAGTCTGACCATCGGGCTCCATGAAGAAGGGCGGTTTCTCCACCACATCGTGCCCGATATTGACGATCAGATCGGCCTTATCGATCGCGCAGTGGACGTAATCACCTGACGACAGAGCGGCTGTCCCGAGATAAAGTTCGCTGTTCTCATCCACGACACCCTTGCCCATCTGGGTATCGAAGAATGGAAATCCGGTTTCTGCCACAAATCGCCGCAGCGCCTTCGATGCGCGCCGGCGGTTCGCGCCCGCGCCGATCAATAGCAGAGACCGTTCGGCGGCTAGGATGCGCTTTGCCGCTTCATCAAGCACCGCGTCTCCGGCGACGGCATAACGCCGATCGTGCGGCGGTATGATCGGTTCAATCGTATCTTCCTCAGCAATGTCCTCCGGCAACTCTAGCAGGACGGCGCCAGGTCGCTCCTCTTGGGCTAGGCGAAACCCCTCGCGGACCAGCGAAGGAATACGGTTCCCATTCACGATCTGCGTCGATGCCTTGCACAGAGGATCTGGAATTGTGCCTGCTTCGATGTCTTGATTGGTTTCTGACCGGTGATGATGATGAGGGGGAAAGCCCCCAGCGCCGCATAAGCGGCAGGTGTGGTCAGGTTTGTCGCACCGTCCGAGGGTCGAGAGGCAAACTCCCGCCTTGCCGGTTAGTCGCCCATAGGTCGCAGCCATAAAGCCCGCGCCTTGTTCATGGCGGGTGACCACCAGTTGGATCGAAGACGTGCGCAGGGATTCAAGTGAATCGAGATTCTCCTCGCCCGGAACGGCGAAGATGTACTCGACCCCCTCGGCCTCGAGCGCAGCAACGAAGAGGTCAGAGGCTTTCATGGCTTATCTTCCTCGATAAGTAGACAAGTGGGCCGCGCGAGTCCGTCGCTGGTCAGGTCCACCACGACTGCGACATAAATCATCCACATGCTGGTCGTTTCTTCGCGATCGCCGGACTGCGAACTTTCGTCACTTCCCGTGCTTGTTGCGAGCGGCGAATGAGTGCCTGGACCAGAAGGTACGCCCCGCCGCCGCCAGCGAATGCGAGCGCCAGCCACCAACCCGCCAGTGCGGCCTTCACCTCGGGCATCAGTTCGATTGCGACGATAGCAAGCACGATCCCCGATGCGGCGTGCAGCGCCAGGTTGAGCAATCACGGCGTCGTCTTCCAGAACTCCGCGAGCATCCCGCCCGAAAAATTGCTTAGTCCGGGGAGCAACGACAACAGCGCGATCTGCCACAGACTCAGCTTGTTTGAGCAGCCGCCGGATGACTGAGCCGCAACCGCCGGATCATTGCCCTCTGCTCTTGTGCGTGGTTCCTTCCGCGTTGTGCTTGTCGGAATGCGCGTCCCGGAGAATATCGATCCCGCCATATAACGCGATACCGGCGACCGCGACGCCCACCACGAGATCAGGCCAGTTCGCGCCCGTGATCATCACAAAGATACCGGCAATGATGATGCCGCCGTTGGAGATGAAATCGTTGAAGCTGAACGTGGTCGCCGCGCGCAGGTTGACGTCCTTGTCCTGCATCCTCTGCAGCAGGCGAAGGCAATAGAGGTTCACGACCCCGGCCACAGCCGCCATCGCGATCATCAGGATGCCACCGGGATCGGATCCCTCCAGGTAACGCCGGACGGCGTCGGCAATGACGCCGCCGGCGAATACCAACAGCATGCTTCCCGAAAAACGCGCGGCGCCGCGCTTCCAGCTTCCCGACCGCGACAGTGCAAGGAGGCTGAGGCCGTACACGATCGCATCCGAAGAATTATCAAGGCCGTTGGCGAGAAGTGCGTTCGAATCCGCAAAATAACCCCCGACGAAGAATCCAACCGCGATCGCGATGTTCAGCCACAGCACGATCCACAATGTCCGGCGCTTGTTCGTCGTGGTCAGGTCGAATTCCGCTTTGCCGGTCATCGCGTTGCCCCTTTTAACTTTGTAGCCACATCTTGGCGCTTGCTCGCGCCTCGTGTTCGAAAAAGCGCATCTCTGCCGAAGGAAAAAGCGGATTCGACAGCTTGGTTCCCCACTCCTCCCATCTCTTGTCGCCCACGACCGCAATGCAGCCGAACCTCTCCCTGTACTTCACGTCGAACTTCAGATCGCGCCAGAGCCCGCCCAGATCCCAGCCGGCAAAGTCGTCATCCAGTTCGATCAGCATCGGAAGGCGCCCCGGCTCGCGCGCGGCTGCTTCTTCGAACGCGGGCACGAAGCGATCGTATTCCGCCAGCGAGAGTTTGCCGCCCGCCCTGATGACAAGGATGCGGTCTTCTTCGGTCAGTTCCAGCATAGCCCTGTGAGCCGCGGCCAAAGTTGTCGAATCGGCATCCGAGTGGTGCTTCCCCGGTGCTTTCCAGACTCGAATTGATGCGGCGCATCCTTTAACTTGAGGCCTCTCGCAAAAGCAAAAGCCCGTATTACGGGGCTTTCTAGCTTTCAGGGAGTGGTGGGCGCACCAGGGCTCGAACCTGGGGCCCCTGATCAAGAGTCAACTGACTATCAAGAATTCTGCACCCCGGACCTTAGGCCGCGTTCGAGTGTAGTTACCAATGGCGCCCAAAAGAACTTCCAAAGCGCGGGACTCTCGCCTCCTCGTTTAGGCTTTTAAATCAAGCGCTTAGAAATCCGTACTGGTTTGTCGGAGTCCTGAGCTTTGGAGAGAAACGGGC
>JAHCKB010000410.1 GCA_026125985.1 Bradyrhizobium sp. | reverse complement strand
ATGCCGGTTATGTCGCGAAATACTGGCTGGAGCGTTTCGGCCGCGTCGCTGTCGAGATCGATGTCGCCTCGGAATTCCGCTACCGCGAGGTTCCCTTGCGCAAGGGCGATCTCGCCATCTTCATCTCGCAGTCCGGCGAGACCGCCGACACGCTGGCGGCGCTGCGCTATGCGAAAGAGCAGGGTGTGCACACGGTCGCTGTCGTCAATGTGCCGACATCGACGATCGCCCGCGAAGCCGAAACCGTGCTGCCGACGCTTGCCGGTCCCGAGATCGGCGTCGCCTCGACCAAGGCCTTCACCTGCCAGCTCATGGTGCTGGCTGCCTTTGCGATCGCTGCCGGCAAGGCGCGCGGCCAATTGTCGGCCGAGGACGAGACGAAACTCGTGCACGGGCTGGTGGAAGTGCCGCGCCTGATGGCAGCCGCGCTCACCTCCGAGGCGCAGATCGAGCGTCTGGCGCGCGACATCGCCAAATCGAAGGACGTGCTCTATCTGGGCCGCGGCACCAGCTATCCGCTGGCAATGGAAGGCGCACTGAAACTGAAGGAGATCTCCTACATCCACGCCGAAGGCTATGCGGCCGGCGAGCTCAAACACGGGCCGATCGCGCTGATCGACGAGAACATGCCGGTGGTGGTGATCGCCCCGCACGACCGGGTGTTCGAGAAGACCGTCTCCAACATGCAGGAAGTGGCCGCGCGTGGCGGCAAGATCATCCTGATGACGGATGCCAGGGGAGCGGCGGAGGCCACTATCGAGTCTCTGGTGACCATCGTTTTGCCTGATATGGCGGCAGCCTTTACCCCGATGGTCTATGCCGTCCCGGTGCAGCTGTTGGCCTATCATACAGCCGTCATCATGGGCACGGATGTTGACCAGCCCCGGAATCTCGCGAAGTCGGTAACGGTCGAGTAGGGCCTTTCGGCGCGCCCCCTTCAAAAAGCGACCGGGATGGCTTAGCTGATGTGCCGTAGGGGCCCGTTCGGCCTGCCTGGAACCGCATGAACCGCCAAGAATTGCCTCCGAGCGTGGATGAGTTGCCGCCAGAAGATGCCCCCCCGGGGGTGATGGCCCGCTTCCGCAACTACTTCCTGACCGGACTGATCGTCGCAGGCCCGATCGCGATCACCCTGTATCTGACCTGGTGGTTCGTGACCTGGGTGGACGGGATCGTGCGTCCCTTCGTGCCCGTCGCCTACCGCCCGGAAACCTACTTGCCGTTTCCGCTGCCCGGCACGGGCCTGATCATCGCGGTCTTTGCGCTCACCATGCTCGGCTTCCTGGCCGCCAACCTGGTCGGCCGCAAGCTGGTCGATTATGGCGAGCGGCTCCTCGGCCGCATGCCTGTCGTGCGCGCGATCTACCGCAGCCTCAAGCAGGTTTTCGAGACGCTGTTTTCCGGCAACGGATCGAGCTTCCGCCGCGTCGGCCTCGTGGAATTTCCGGCGCCGGGCATGTGGTCGATCGTCCTGATTTCCCAGCCGCCGAGCAAGGACATCTCGAGCCATCTGCCGGACACAGAAGAGCACATCTCGGTCTTCCTGCCATGTTCGCCGAACCCGACGACCGGATTCTTCTTCTATGTGCCGAAGAGCAAGGTGGTCGAGGTCGAGATGACGGCGGAGGATGCTGCGACCCTGATCATGTCCGCCGGAGTGGTGCAGCCGGGCTCCGATCCCCAGAAGAAGATCGCAGCACTCGCCAGCATGGCCAACGCCGCGCAGGTCGCCAATGCCGCCGTCGCGCCGCCGCAGCCGGCGAAGGTCGACTAGCCCGCACCGATCAACGGCACGGCCTCGTCGCGCTCGAACAGATAGAGCAGGCAGCGCAGCGCTTCGCCGCGCTCGCCCGTCAGTCGCGGGTTTTTCTTCATGATGCGCAATGCGTCCTCGCGCGCCTGCGCGATAAGCTGGGCGTGCACGTCGGAGCGCGCGACGCGATAGCCGGGCAGGCCGCTCTGGCGCACGCCGAGTACGTCGCCTTCGCCGCGAAGTCTGAGATCCTCCTCAGCGATCCTGAAGCCATCCGTGGTCTCGCGGATCACGTTCAGCCGCGACTTGGACATTTCGCCGAGCGGCTCCCGATAGAGCAGGAGACAGGTCGAGGCTTCCGAGCCGCGTCCGATGCGGCCGCGCAGCTGGTGCAGCTGCGCAAGTCCGAAGCGCTCGGCATTCTCGATCACCATGATGGACGCTGCCGGCACGTCCACGCCGACCTCCACCACGGTGGTCGCCACCAGGAGACCGATCTCGCCGGAAGCGAATTGCGCCATCACGCGGTCCTTCTCGGAGCCCTTCATCTGGCCGTGCACGAGACCCACGGCATCGCCGAAGTGCTTCTGCAGGCTCTCGAACCGCTGCGTCGCATTGGTGAGGTGCTCGGTTCCCTCGGCTTCGGACTCCTCGACCAGCGGGCAGATCCAGTAGACGCGCTTGCCCGATTTCAGCGCGCGGCCGACGCCCTCCATGACCTCCTCGAGCCGGGACAGCGGCACGGCGCGGGTATCGATCGGCTGGCGTCCGGCCGGCTTCTCGCGCAGTTCGGACACGTCCATGTCGCCGAAATAGGTGAGCACGAGCGTCCGCGGGATTGGCGTTGCGCTCAGCACCAGAACGTCGACCGCCTCGCCCTTGGACGTCAGCGCCAGCCGTTCGCGCACCCCAAATCGATGCTGCTCGTCGACGACGGCGAGCGCCAGCGACCGGTAGACGACATCGTCCTGGATCAGGGCGTGCGTGCCCACCAGAAGATCGATCTCGCCGGCTGCAAGCCGCGCGAGAATATCGCGACGCTCCTTGCCCTTCTCCCGGCCGGTCAGAATGGCCACGCGAAGACCAGCCCGTTCGGCAAGCGGTGCAATGGTCTTGATGTGCTGGCGCGCCAGGATCTCCGTCGGAGCCATCAGCGCCGCCTGCTTGCCGACTTCGTTGACGGCGGCCGCCGCAAGCAGCGCCACCACGGTCTTGCCGGAGCCGACGTCACCTTGCAGCAGCCGCAGCATGCGAACAGGCTGGCGCAGGTCGTCGGTGATGGCGGCTACCGCCTCGCGCTGCGAGGCCGTCAGTGCATAGGGCAGGGCGTCGATGATCTTCCTGCGCAGATGGCCGTCGCCTGCGTTGCGGTCGCCCGCGGGCCGGCGCAGCTGCGACCTGATCAACGCCAGCGCGAGTTGCCCCGCCAGCAGTTCGTCGAAGGCGAGCCGGGACCAGAATGGGCCGTCAGGCAGGATGTCGGTCAGCTCGACCGGCTGGTGCACGCGGTGCAACGCCTCTGCGAACGGTGGAAACTTGCAGCGGCGGATCACCTCCGGACTAATCCATTCCGGCAGCGCCGGCAGCTTCTGCAGCGCCTGGCCGACGGCGCGGCGCAGCGAGCCCAACGCTAGACCTTCGGTGAGGGGATAGACCGGATCGATGCCGGAAAGTTGCGCGAAGGCCGCCTCATCGACGATGCGGTCGGGA